>CAYMDR010000085.1:0-5672 GCA_964389195.1 uncultured Candidatus Peribacteria bacterium
TAATTTGCAAAACGGCTTCTTCTAGTTTTTCAAGGCCATACATTTCATATAGTTCATTTATTTTTCTACCTTTGTAATAAAGATCACGAGGTAAGCTTACAATTGTAATTTTTTGGGTTTCAGGATTAATACTGGCTATAATGATGGTATCGGTTAAGCCGCTATTTTGGCCTAAAATAAGAAAATCAAGAATGGTGTCATTATAGGCAGGAAGCTCAATCGCTTCGGCCATTTCTTTGTTTTTTAGAGCAAGTTGACTAATGGTTTTTTCTTTAGCTTGAAGTAAACTGGCAAGGTCATGCTGATTTTTATCATAAATCATGGCGACCATTTTTTTATTTTTTTCATTTATAGCTGTTATAAGTTCATCATTGGCCTGCTTTAACTCCCCTACTTCATTAATGAGTAAACTGATGCGAGTATCTTTTTTTAGTGAATCTTTAAAACTATCTTTGGTAATGAGGGCAAAGGCACTTATAAAAACAAGAAAAACTACTAGTAAACAAAGTATGGCATTTTTAAGTTGTTTGAATTGAGCTGTTGTATCTTCCATAAAAATTGCTCATGTGGCAGCTTAGGCAGGTGTCCCAAAATCGATACCAATACGTGCGGAGATCTCTTGATCCACAAACTCTCTTTTTCTTCCATATTTCATGCGGGAGTATTGAGTAACAATCTCACCAATTTTAGGATTGGCACTTTTCATATCGTAGATAGTTTCAAGGGAGAAAGCGCGTGAGGTACTATTTTTAATATTTAGTTTGATATAGGCCTTATAATTGGCGATACCTAAAACGTCCTGTTCGGTAAGTACCGGAGCATATTCTTTGGCCATATACTCAGCATCATCGGCACCAACTTTAAAGGACATCATAGTACCAACGTTACCAAAGACGGCATCGCGAATGGAGGTGTCATTTTTCTTTTCCAGCTGTTTAATATACTGGTTGGCCATGATGAGAGCCAAGTGGTATTTACGAGCCTCAGAAAGAATTGAGCAGAAACTATCGGTAGCAAAGTTTTGGAACTCATCCACATACATGTAAAAATCTTTACGTTCTTCTTCGGGCATATCTACACGGCTCATGGCGGCCATTTGCAAACGTGCTACCACGATAAGCCCCAGCAGTTGTGTGTTGAGATCACCGATTTTACCTTTGGAAAGATTGATAAGGAGGATCTTTTGCTTATCCATACATTCACGGAAATTGAAGGCGGATTTGGTCTGGCCGATACAATTTCTCATGATGGAGTTGGTAATAAATGGACCAAATTTGGCAGAGAAATATGGGATCATTTCTTGACGTTCGCGTTCACCAGTGCTGGCATATTCATGTTCCCAAAAGGAGCGAACTACTGGATTTTTCACTTTACTTACTTTGTATTTCATAAATTCGTTATCCACAAAAATACGGGGCACATCGATAAGCGTCGCGCCTTCTTCCAA
Source organism: uncultured Candidatus Peribacteria bacterium (assembly GCA_964389195.1). Taxonomy (GTDB): domain Bacteria; phylum Patescibacteriota; class Gracilibacteria; order UBA1369; family UBA1369; genus CAYMDR01. The sequence continues at coordinate 1,448 of CAYMDR010000085.1, forward strand.
ATCTTCCATTAAGGTTAAACAGGAATTGCGGAAATAATGCTGAATGCGGGGACCAAAAATTTCATCACCGAAAAGTTTAATAAAAATTTCGGTCGCTTGACTGGAGGCTAGATCCATTTCTTCCGGTGTTTTGGCTTCCAAAATATTTAAACCCATCGGTCTTTCCATATCGGATGGATTGAAAATAATAACATCTTTGGCTCGTTCTTTTGGTACAAACTGCGCCAGTTCTTCGATAAGGTCACCATGGGGATCAATCACACATACGCCATCACCTCGCTGCATATCTTGGCGAGCCATGTAACTTAAAAAGACAGACTTACCGGAACCGGATTTACCGATGATATAATGGTGTCTGGTGCGATCATCACGAAGCATTCTTATTTCTCGTTTTTCTCCACGGTAAAGATTGTAACCAAGGAGGATTCCCTCTGTTGGAACATTATTAGGGGCAGGTACAACCTTGTATTGTAACCATCGAATAATAGGAGAGTAGTTGAAACGACTTGATGGAAAATGGTAGATAGAGGCTAACTCCTCTGTCACAAAATGGCATTTCTTTTCACCAAAAAAGAATAAGCGGCAATCCATTAAACGCTTATTGAAATTAAATTTCATGATGAAATTATTGATGGTATCGATGGGAATAACGCGACGGGTTTGAAACCAGTTCATTTGCGCATCCTTGAAAAGGTTAAGACCTAAAGCAATATTGTTGGTTATTTCACCTGCACGAGCCCTTGTAGCGGAAGACCCAATAACGCGAATTAAAACGTCAAAATCCAACTGTCCGGCTTTTTCACCAATACGTTTGGCAATTTCTTCACGGGTTTGGAGCATACGGACATAGCCACCTCCCCCATAGGGACTTGCATTATCATGACTAGAATCTTTACTGATTTTATCAACACCAAAAAAGAGTCCGACAAAAAGGTTATTGAGAATTCCTAATCCTGGAATACGAATTTTATTGGGCTTTTGTCCTGAAAACATAGCCATACCTGCCGCTTCTGTAGGTTTTTGATATTTTTTACTTTTTTGGGGACGAATAACCATTTGGATAGCACCTAAATCTTTTTCGCCAAGTTTAGAAAAGATATTGGTAAGATCATTTAATGGATCGTTTTCTAGATTTTTAAAGGTTTTTATAGGAAAATAAAATGGTGCTTTTTGATAAGCGTAATAACATTTTATGCGATTGCCTTTGGGGTCAATATTATAAGGTTTTTCGATAGTGATATCGGCATTGGGATAGTAAGAGGTTATCTGTTTTTCAATAAGATCTTGGTATCTTTTTTGCGTTACTACATAAAATTCCACGACATTATTTTGAGCCACAAGTTCCATAGAAAGAATATCGGCTTTAAAAATGCTGGTGTAGATGGTATTTCTTAAACTTAACTCACTTAATTCGTGAATGTTGCGGTAAAACTGCTCCATAATGGAAATTTTTTCTTTAAAATCTTTTTCTTCCGCTTTTTCACGATCTTTCTGGGATTCTTCACGTGGCATGGTGATTCTAATATTTACCATGTTGCGTGAAACGATAAGAACCATGTAAAGATAGCGCATCGTTCCTAAAGCTATTTTAAAACCGATATAGCTGGCGATGATGCCTATAAAAGTTTCCTTTGGATATTGTATGGAAAAATTCCAAGCTACTAAAAAAGCTGCTTGAGCGGCAAGTAATAATTCCTGGAGAGTTTCACTATTCATTTTGTTTTGGTTTCAAGGTTTTGGTTTCTTTTTATTATATCCTAAAATAGCCACTTTTACAATACTTAAAGCCATTCTTAGCCATAATCAGGAGAGATGACCAGCTTTTTGCAAACTGATATAAGAGTTTTCGCCAATGATAAGGTGATCTAAAAGCGGAATTTGCAGTAAATTTCCGGCTTTTAGTAAGGCTTTACTTACTTCAAGGTCAGCCTGACTGGGCGTTGGATCGCCAGTGGGGTGATTATGCACTAAAATAAGGGCATAAGCGCTATATTCCAGGGCAGGTTTAAAAATTTCGCGTGGGTGAATGATGTTGGCATCTAGACTTCCAATAGTAATAATTTCGTCATGAATAATACGATAGCGAGTATTGAGGTAAAGGCCTCGTACATACTCTTTTTGGAGATATTGCATACTTTTAACGATTTCATAGGCATCGTCAACGGATTGAATGTATCTTTTTAACCCAGGTGAATGAAAAAGTCTTTTACCAAGCTCAATAGAAGCCATAATTTGGCAGGTCTGAACAAAACCGGTTTTTAAACTTTGTTGTAAACTTAGAAAATCTTTTTGAGCAATTAACTCTTCGCGGTCAAAGGTTTTTAAAAGTCGACGAGCAAGGTCAAAAACATTTTCCTTACTGCTGCCTTTAGAAAGAATAAGGGCTAAAAGTTCATGATCTTCTAATTGTTCAGGCCCTAAGTTTACTAATTTCTCGCGAGGTTTTAAGTGCATAAAAGGTTGCTTTAGGGGGTATTTTAAAAACATCATTATCTTAAGGAAAAATAATGATGTTTTTTTAAAGCAAAACTTAACTTTAGGTGTATGGCTTTGGTACTAAAGTTTTGCCTTAAGATAGGATGCTAGATTTTCGATTTTCACCCTTTCTTGTTGCGTTGTATCACGATCACGAACCGTTACGGCTTGGTCTTTTTCAATGGTATCAAAATCGATGGTTACACAATAAGGTGTCCCAATCTCATCCTGACGGCGGTAACGTTTACCAATAGAGCCTGTGGTATCAAAATCGGTTTGCAAATCGGTTTTAAGGAGTTCCCATACCTCCATAGCTTTGTCGTTTAACTTATTTACCAAAGGTAATACTGCTACTTTGTAGGGAGCTAAAGCACTTTTGAGTTTAAGTACTACGCGTGTTGCCTCTTCACCTTCGGCATCTTTTACCTCTTCTTCATAGTAACTGCTCAAAAGTACCATTAAAAATGTTCTATTTAAGCCAAAAGTTGGCTCAATAACATGAGGAATATATTTTTCATTGGTATATGGATCCAGGTAAGAAAGCTCCACACCGCTTTTTTCGGTATGATTCTTTAAATCAAAATCTGTTCGATACGCTAAGCCATATAACTCCTTCCAGCCAAAAGGGGTTTCAAATTCAATGTCCACCGTTTTTTTGGAATAATGCGATAGTTCATCTTGGCTATGTTCACGAACGCGAGTTTTGGTCTTATCTATACCGACAATATCAACCCATTTGTGCATTTCCTCGAGCCAATATTTAAAGGTTTCATCCCAGTCTTTTTCATGCACAAAATATTCAAACTCCATGAGGTCAAACTCTAAGGTTCTAAAAATAAAGTTCCCAGGCGTGATTTCATTGCGGAAGCATTTGCCTGCTTGGGCAATACCAAACGGAACCTTTTTGCGGGAGGTATTAAGAATATTTTTGAAGTTGGTGAACATGGATTGTGCTAACTCTCCTCGTAAATATACCGGCTCAGAATCGCCAGCCACGGGGCCGATAAAGGTTTTAAACAGCAGATTAAAAACACGCGTTTTGGTAAAGGTAGCGTTGCCACATTTTGGACATTTAATTTTATTCTCTTCTATCAGTTTATCAAAATCTTCGGTAGACATACCTTCCACCTTAAGGTTTGGGATAGCGTCTTCAATGAGATGGTCAGCACGATGTCTTGCCTTACAGGTTTTACAATCGACCTGGGCGTCATTAAAACTATCCACATGGCCACTGGCTTCCCAGATTTTGGGGTTCATTAAAATAGCGGCATCAAGGCCCACAATGTTTTGGCGTTGCTGGACAAAAAATTTCCACCATTCATTTTTAATATTGTTTTTTAGTTCAACCCCTAAAGGGCCGTAATCCCAAGTATTGGCAAGTCCACCATAGATTTCTGAACCGGGAAACACAAAACCACGGCGCTTTGCAAGAGAAACAACTTTTTCCATGAGATCTTGAGACATAGTGAAAGGTAAATATTAAGATTTTTTGCTTTCCAGTATTAAGGTTAGAGGTCCATCATTGCAGATTTGCACTTGCATGTTGGCCTGAAATTGCCCTTGTTCAACCTTTAAACCTGTTTTTTGGAAGGCTGTCATGGCATTTTCATAAATGGCTTTGGCTTCAACAGAGGGAGCGGCTTGGGTAAAATCGGGACGACGACCTTTGTTACAATCCCCATAGAGGGTAAACTGTGAAACAATCAATAACTCCCCTTTTATATCCTGGATTGAAACATCTAGTTTACCA
>CAYMDR010000086.1:0-3562 GCA_964389195.1 uncultured Candidatus Peribacteria bacterium
AGTACCCTTCTAAATTTATCGATGTTACCACTACCAGCTGTACCTAATGAAAAAACTACTCTACATTTTAGGCTGCCTCATGGTATTTTCCCTTATTGCTACACCTTTCATAGCGCAAGGTGAAGACACGCAATTTTCCGGCAAAGAGGAAGATATTCCTTTTAGTAGTGCCAGAATCTTTTCTAAATTGGTAGAGGCAACTGGCCTTGATCCAAACGCTGATTGGACGACCACTTTTGGGCCTAAAAGCGGCGATGAAGAGGATGTCGGGCAAGATCTTTACCTAACGGTATATGATAAAATTTCAGTACAGGCGGAAAGACAGGCTTTTAAAAATACGGCGGGGCGTTATGGCCTTAGTGAAGGCGAATTAGTACGGATGAGCCAGGGTGACTATGGATCTATTTTAGAGAAAAAACCTGGTCTTACCCAAGAAGAGGCTCAGGCCAAAATTATAGAAATTCAACAAAATCTGCGGGAAGAAAAAGAGTTGCTCAGTTTATATGCCAATGTTCAATCATCGGTAGAGATTAATGAAATTTTTGCGAATGGCGACATGGATGATTCCGGTTTTGATCTTATTAGTGATCTCCAGATTATTGAAAAGGTATTATTCTTAGTAAGTGAACCAACCGCTATTGGTGGCGGTTATACAGGCACTTCCGCTCTTGGAGGAGTTCCCTTACCACATCAAGAAAGTAGTGCCGCTTCTTCCAACCCAAATAGCCAAGCTTTCCTTGGTGGTTCTACAAGCGCCCTAAACAATAGCAATGAAGAGAATCTTGCTAATGACCAGACCGGATCTACTTCTATGCCGCTTACTACTGCAGCAAATGAAGCGGGTGTAGATCCCAATAGCTGTTTTATTGGCGACAAATATGAGCAGGCTTTTGCCGCTTTTGAAGATAAAAAACAGCAAGATAAAAACTATAAAGATCTTTCGGGCAGTGCTTCACCTCGTGCATCTCAAAAAAACACCTTAGGCAATACTACCAACATTGGCGATGGAGATTTAGATTTAGCAACAGCTCCTTTTTTACCGGCTCAGTCAGATGTCGCACAGGATGCCGTAAAAGCTGCTCCGGCGGATCAATGGCTTAAAGATAAGCCTTGTACCGATGTTCTTTGTTTAAAAATAGAAGAGATTACTAAGCCCGCGACCTCAGCTTTTCAGGATAGTGATAACTGTATTGCCTGCCATATAGAAAAAATTAATGACACTTTAAAAAATGTTATTACGCATACTTTAGTTCCTAGTAAAGCGCCCGGTAATTTAGGTGAATCTGCTAAGTGTAAAAAGGCTATGGGCATAGGTTTTAGTTCAATCGCTATGAATATTTATACCATGCCAATGCCTGTAAAAACGCCAACGAATGATGATCTTATCTATGGCAGTAACTTTAAGGATGAATGGAAAGCATTTTGTAAAACGGTTTCCTTTTTTCCTTTTGATGAATGCAAAGATCCTGAACCAAACGGGGTGGAAGCAGAATATGTTATTCCTCCAAACCTCATTGATTCGGTAACAAAAAAGGCAATTGTTATGGCTCCCGATGAAGCAAAACTGACCGATGTTTATAAAAATATCGATATAGCTGTCCAGGCTTATACTGTCCAAAAAGAGGCGGAGCTTAAAAAATATACAAACGCTAAAGATGCTGATGAGAAGATCGGCTTCTTTCATCCTTTAAAAGTGGAGTTGGATCAAATGAATTACTACTTTCTTAATATCAAAGATATCTTAGAGAGCTTACATCAAAAACTTAATACTATGCCGGGAGGACAAGCCTGTACCGATTTAAAAAATAAAAAAACCTGTGAATAATTTATGATTTCTACCCTTAAAAAATTCGTTATCTTTAGTTGGATTATTGTGGCTATGAGCCTACATCCACTCCTTGCCTATGCGCAAAATAGTCCGGATTATGGCCAAAATTCTTCGCAAACTTCTGCAACAAATACGCAAGAGGACACTAACGGTACCGGGGGCTTTTCTGCGAGCGGTACGGGGCAAGAAGCTTTCTGTAGAGGAGACCGCGATTTTACCACCTTTCTTTCTGCGACTATCAGTTACGATGGTTTTACTGAATATTGGAAAGATATTTTAGGACGTTATAACACTAATATTTGCCAATATAAGGATATCGAAAGCTTACTCCTACGCATCACAAAGGTTCGCGAATCTCTTCGCCAAGCCTTTTATGTCTGTGCCGACACACAACAGCTTAAAGGTACTTATTATAAATTAGAGGCAGAGCTGTTTTTCTTACGTAAGTATATTGATACCGATTACGGCACCTTTAAGGAGACTAATGAGCAAGAACTGCTCAAGGATTTTAAGGACTATTTTGTTATAAATAAGGGTTATTTTACTAATGATCAAGTGATAGAACTTTTTGATACGTTTAAACAAAAATATACGCAACGTCTGACTACTTATCGTAATTGTAAGGATGCCAGCTGGCAAGATCTGGTAGATAAGTGGCAAGAGTTTAAAGATAGTGTTATGGGTTTTGGCCCAGCCATTAAAGAAGCTGGGCAATCCATCGCTAAGAAATGGGATCGTATGAAACGAACCTCAATGGATCTAGGAAGAAGTTTTGTTGGTGGTTTTCTTGATGCCAAAATTAATGGTTTAACTCCAAGTGAAGGATGGGATCAAATTGCAGCGGAGTTTGAGAAAAATAGTCCGGAAGGGGTTTCTTTTGAAGCTTTCCAAATTGCTAAAGATGGTCCTGATGCACGTTTTCAAGAGGAATTATTAGAGGCCGATTATTTTGTCCAATAGCCAACACTTTATGCAGAAACCTCAGATGAATTTACTAACGAGATTAAAGAACGTCTTGCTCTTTTAAATCAGGTTATTATCAAAACTTTGCCCTTCCAGAATCAAACCATACAATGCGTAAAAAGCGTTAATGATAAACAGTGTTAATGATAAACCCAATGAAAAACACCACTAAAAAGACTTTGAAATTTTACTTTAAACATATCGCTCAACATAAAGCGATAGGGGTGGTTATGTTTATCTGCCGCACGATTGAAGTAAGCGGCACTATGATGTGGGCCTTAATTTTACGCTATTTTTTTAATGTACTTAGCCAACCAGGAAACAAAGACCAGATTGCTGAACAACTTATGGAAGTTCTTTTTCTGCTGATGGGTATTGAACTTCTGGCATGGATTGGAGGCCGTATTTTTAGCTATTTGCTCTCATTTTTTGAATCTAACATCATGGCAAATATTGCCAATGAATGTTTTGAATATCTTCATCATCATTCCTATAATTTTTTTAATAATAATTTTACGGGTGCTCTGGTAAAAAAGGTTAGCCGTATGGTCAATGCCTTTGAAAATATTATTGATAAATTGTTATTTGATTTCTATCCTTTAGGCTTGAAATTACTTATAGCCATTGGCGTTTTAACCTATCTACATCCTCTATTAGGCGGTATTATGATTGTTTGGGCAGTGGTCTTTTTATCGTTAAATTACGGTTTAGCGGTCTATAAGCTTAAGTTTGATATTGTTCGTTCTAAAGCCGAAACTAAAGTTACTGCCC
>CAYMDR010000086.1:3572-5620 GCA_964389195.1 uncultured Candidatus Peribacteria bacterium
CTGATACCATTACCAATAATAGTACGGTCAAATTGTTTGCTAATTTAGCTTATGAAAAAAAATCTTTTTATAAGCTTACCCAGGATTGGTATGAAAAAACGCTAAAAACATGGCTTATCAACAACCATCTTGAGGGAATACAGGCTTTTTTAATGATCGGTTTGGAGTTTATTATTTTTTATTTAGCGATAAAACTTTGGCAACAGGATGCCCTGACTATTGGTGACTTCGTTTTGATTCAGTCCTATTTATTAGAAACTTTTATCCAAATTTGGGGCTTTGGTCGCAGTATTCGTATGGTGTATCAAGATTTGGCAGATGCGGAAGAGATGACCGAAATTCTATATACTCCTTTTGAAATACAAGACCTCAAAGGTGCTAAACGCCTGCGCGTTTTACGTGGGAAGGTCGAATTTAAAAAGGTTAGTTTTTCTTATGGTGAAAAGGAAGAGGCGGTTGTTAAAGATTTATCTTTCATCACGAAGCCAGGAGAGAAAATAGCCCTTATTGGACCTTCGGGAGGAGGAAAATCGACTATTATCAAACTTATTTTACGGCTCTTTGATATTCAAAAAGGTTCAATTTTTATTGATGATCAAAATATCGCCAAGGTTACTGCAGAAAGCTTACGTCAGAATGTCGCGCTGGTTCCACAAGATCCTTTGCTTTTTCATCGAACTTTACTGGAAAATATTCGCTATGGACGGCTTGATGCCTCTGATAAAGAGGTAAAAGCGGCTGCGCGCTTAGCGTATATAGAAGATTTTATCAATAAACTTCCGCAAGGATATCATACGTATGTAGGGGAACGCGGTATAAAACTTTCCGGTGGGCAAAAACAAAGAGTGGCTATAGCAAGAGCGATTCTTGCTAATGCTAAGATTTTAATCCTAGATGAAGCCACCAGTAGTTTGGATTCTGAATCAGAAATTTATATTCAAAATGCGCTAGAGAATCTCACGAAAAATAAAACAACTTTTTTGATTGCTCACCGCCTCTCTACTATCATGAAAGCTGATCGTATTTTAGTATTTGAGAATGGCAAAATTATTGAAGAAGGGAGACATGGAGATCTGCTTAGCAAAAAAGGCAGTTTATATGCAAGACTATGGGATTTACAAAGCGGTGGTTATTTAGATAAATAGCTAAACCATAAGGTATCGCTTCGCGATGGTGCTGGGTACGCACTTCGTTTCACTGCGTGCGTGCGTTAAAAAACTCCTTGTCTTAAGGAGTTTTTTAGGGCTTTTCTAGGGCTTGTAGTGGAAGGTTCTTTCTGCAATACGTGATTAGCGTACTACATAGGAGAAGATTGTCCCTTTTATACGATCTCTCCATTGTGTTTTTTCATTGCGTGGCGCTACACCTGTGAGCATTTCTATTGCTTCAATATTGTTTTTTTTGCAATAGAGACAGTTATTTCTTTGCGTAGAAATTGAGATACCGCAGCCTAGACAATTAAAAATCATGTGGGATAGGTTGTCCCGCCAGGGCGGAACGTTAGAGTAATTTAGTATGCACTTCGTGCCTTTTAAAAATTCAATTCGATGACGTAATGGTCTTTACCCTTATGTGGAGTGGAACCATCTTTTGTGACAACTATTTTTTCTTCATTGGAACTTTCTTCCAAGGAAGTGGTAGGAAGAGGCGTAATTTTTTCTTTCAGAGCTACTTCATGAGAATCGTTTGTGAGAAACGCTTCTGGAGAAATATCTTTGGAGGATACCTCAGTCACCTTGTCCTGTTTCTTTTTATTTCCCTTCAAAGCTTTTGGTTCCGATTGAGGTTGCTGGGTTAAGTTATCCAGAAACACATCAACGTCGCTTCTTCTTATTCTATAGACCCTTCCTAATTTACTAGCCTTAAGTTTCCCCTGCTTTATAAACTTTAAGACGGTAAACGGATGAACCTGTAAAATTTGGGATACCTGGTCAGGAGTGAGGATGACTTCTTCCATTTGATTTAACTTTAATTAAGTACTCTTCGATGTAAATTACTTAACTAAAGTTTACCATATTTTCAATTACTTAACAAAGTATATGCCTGTA
>CAYMDR010000087.1:0-5478 GCA_964389195.1 uncultured Candidatus Peribacteria bacterium
AAACTTTATTATAAAGCTACTTAAACTCACCCTATGCAATTTTTCCTTGATACCGCCAATTTAGAAGCCATTAAAAAATTTGCCGCCTGGGGCGTTGTGGATGGCGTTACCACTAATCCGAGCCTCATCGCCAAAGAAGGCGTATCTTTAGAGGAACGCATTAAAGAGATTACCAAAGTCGTGGATGGTTCCATTAGCTCCGAAGTAAATGCTACCGATGTGGAAGGCATGCTTAAAGAAGGGCGAGCTTACGCCAAATGGCACAAAAACATTTATGTAAAAGTTCCGATGACCGAAGCCGGCCTTCAAGCCTGTAAAATCTTAACCAGCGAAGGCATTCCGGTAAATGTCACACTTATCTTTTCCGCAGCCCAGGGATTATTAGCGGCCAAAGCCGGTGCCGCTTTCATTAGTCCGTTCATTGGACGATTAGACGATATCGCCGAAGATGGCATGGCCTTAATAGCGGAGCTTGTTGAAATTTTCAGCAACTACGATTTCAAAACCAAAATTTTAGTCGCCAGCATTCGCCACCCCCGCCATGTTATCGAAGCGGCGCGACTCGGAGCAGATATCGCCACCATGCCTCCAGAAGTTATGGAAAAACTCATCAAACATCCCCTTACCGATAAAGGTCTGGCCGGCTTTCTAGCGGATTACGAAAAGACAAAAAAGTTACAGCAAAAAGGTGCTTAATGGCTATCTCCATGCTCAATTTTAGCATTATTGCCTAGCTCTTCTGGAAAAATAATGAGCATTTTTCTAGCTAAAACCCTAGGATCTTTTTTCCAATCTTTGATACTACCATCGGGTTGAATCGTCTTAAACGAAGCCATTTGTTCAAGCTCCTCTGTAGCTATAACCACGGCTTCGTTACCTACATTCCTTGCCGATAAAGGAGGAATACCTTTTTTGCAATCTTGCCCCTGACACCAATATAAATATTCAAAAAGACGTTTGGAAATAGACCCATTGTGTCTTCTTAAATGAAGTTCCTGGATGCGCTTTTTATCATCTTCTAATTCTAGCGATTTTTTTAAATTATCAGGTGTTAAATCCTTAACGCCATCTAAAGCAGCAAGCTCAGAAGCTATCTCGCCCTCAGTTTGTTTTACCATGGCAAGCAAAGGTATATGGGCATCAAACAATTTATAATAAACCTCATCCAAAACCCCTTCAAATACTTTCTTGTGTAATCGTTGCTCAAGTGATCGAGCCTGCTTTTTACCACTTTCCGAAGTTGGTAGCATTTTTTCTATCAACTTTTGAAGCTTATCATCATATCCAGGTACACTTCCCCAAAAACCCGCATACCGAGCAATACAAGAATCTATATAACCAGCTCTTTTATGAGGTTCTAAAGCAGTCAAGATGCCTTCCAGTTTTCCGATATCGTGAGGGGAATATTTGGGATGATGCACAGACAATCTTTTCCCTTTTAAATTTTTCCGATAATTTGAAAGATCATTCCACAAAGTTATTAATTGTTCGTCAGGTCGATCCCAGATTCTTTCCAGGGTTGAAGATAATTGTCTCAAATAAGATAAACTAGCCTCTTGTTTTGAATTTTCAACAGAAGTGTAGCCAAAATCATTAATAGCTTCTCGCGTCTGCTGAATGCAGCCATCAATGGCAGGCAATTGGCATAGTTCCTCAGAACGTTGTGCCACATCTATGCTAACATCTCCCAAAACTTCTGGTCTTGTAGGCTCATTAGCCATAAAAACACATTAATAAAATCCCCTTATTATACCTTAAAATAGGCATTTAGGCCAATTTCCCTTTGTATCAAAACGGCAAAAGCCTTATGATAAAACCGGAATTTTTAAAAAAAGTTACATGCTCGCACTTCACACTAAAAATCTGCAGCTTATAAGCAAAAACCATGGACTATCTGCCGATGAAATAACAGCACAAGCACCAAAAATACCATCTTTTCTTGAGGCTATAGCAAAAAGAGACCAAGGCTTTTATAAAGTCATCGACGATGGAGAAGTAGTAGAAAAAATCACCAAAACCTGCAAAGAGGTTGAAGGAGCATATGAAGACATTGTGGTATTAGGCATTGGTGGATCCGCGCTTGGAACCATTTGTTTGCAACAAAGCTTGAAACACCTTTTTGAAAATGAAAAACCGAAGCGCGATTACCCACGACTCCACGTACTCGACAACATCGACCCCGCGCTTCTGCGAGAAATCGAGGATATTATCGACCTTAAAAAAACGCTTTTCATCGTCGTAACTAAATCCGGAACTACCCCGGAAACATTGGCTCAATTCTTTTATTTTTTAGATAAGTGTAAAAAAGCCAAGCTTTCACCTCACAACACTTTTATCGTGATAACCGATCCCGAAAAAAACATCCTTCGAACTATTGCTGAACAGGAAAACATTACCACGTTTGATATCCCCCCAAATGTGGGAGGAAGATTTTCAGTACTTACAAATGTTGGCTTATTACCGGCTAAACTCATCGGCATCAATATCGAAAAATTACTGGAAGGTGCAAGATCGATGCGGGATCAATTTTTAAGTAACGATGCCACAACTAACCTTCCTTTTCAAATCGCAACGATTCAATATCTACTTTCAAAAAAAGGAAAATACATCAACGTGATGACTCCGTATGCTCAAAAGCTTGCTCGCTTTGCCGACTGGTATCGCCAACTTTTAGCAGAGAGCATCGGCAAACGGATGAATAATAGCGGCGAAAAAATTGAAGCCGGCATAACACCCGTAAATGCTTTAGGCGTTACCGATCAACACTCCCAAAGCCAACTTTACAACGAAGGCCCCAACGATAAATTACATATGTTTATAAAAGTTGCAGACCTTGGAGCTAAAATGACTATTCCAGTCCCCCCACGTGACAATAACAATTTAGGATATTTAGAAGGCGTAACTTTTAACAAACTGCTCACCACCGAAATGGAAGCAACCACGTCAGCACTTACCCAAAACGATCGCCCTAATATAACTATAGAAATCGAAAAAATAGATGAATATACACTAGGGCAACTTCTCATGTTGTTCGAAGGAGCGACAGCTTTCCTTGGTGAATTTTTTGAGATCAACGCTTACGATCAACCAGGTGTGGAACTATCTAAAAAAATCACACGCAAACTTTTACAAAAATAGTATTTTCTCTCTCTTTTTTCATGATTCACCACACGACAAAACTTACTAAAGAACACCTAGATACCTTAAAAGCCATCAGCAAATCCTGCCGCCGCACCATCATTGAAATGGTGGCGAACGCCCAAAGCGGCCATCCAGGCGGCTCATTATCTTCTATCGATTATTTAGCCTTAGTCTACAGTTTTATCATCAGTCAAACTGGCGAAAAAATGGTGGTTTCCAATGGCCATATTTCCCCAGCGGTCTACAGTATTTTGGCGGAACTTGGGTATATTCCCAAAGAGGATGTCATTAAAACTTTTCGCAAAGTCAAAAGCCCGTACGAAGGCCACGTTACTCGCTTAGTACCAGGCGTTTGGTATGGGACAGGTCCACTCGGCATTGGGGTTTCCGTTGCTTCATCTTTTGCCCTTGCCGAAAAAATGAAAAAATCTGGCGAAAAAGTTTTTGCCCTCATGGGTGATGGCGAAGCACAAGAAGGCCAAGTCTATGAGATGATCAACTTTAGCAATAAATACAAACTGGATAACCTGATTCTTTTTGTCGATTACAATAAAGTGCAATTAAGCGCCAGCTTGGAAGAGATTATGCCTCTCAATTTGAAGGGACATTTCAAAGCCGGCAACTGGCATGTGATTGAAGTAGACGGCCATGATTACCAAAAAATGTGGGCTGCCCTTCGTGAAGCGTATTCGGTAAAAGACAAACCGGTCGTCATTTTAGGCGAAACGGTAATGGGCAAAGGCGTAGATTATATGGAGCAAGAAGGACTCAATGAAAAAGCCACCTGGCACGGCAACGCCCCAAACGCGGAACTCGCCGCCAAAGCTTTACAGCAACTTGAATTAACCGCGGAAGAAAAACATCTTATTGGCTTATGGAAAAACGAAATTAAATGGCACCCATCCAAACCTGTTTTCACACCATCCTTAACACCCATACCTGTAAACACCGGCAAACCTATCGTTTACGACACCGGCATTTTAACCGACTGTCGCACGGCATATGGCATGGCACTTTTAGATTTGGCCAAACTTAACCCCCAAATCCTCGGCATTACAGCCGATTTACGCGGCTCCGTTATGACCAAATTTGTCGCCGGTGAAATCGCTTCACAACATATTGAATGCGGCATCGCCGAACAACACATGGTTTCACTTTCCGGTGGTTTAAGTTTAGACGGCTTCATCCCCTTCACCTCCACCTTTGGAGCCTTCATGTCCTCCCGCGCCAAAGACCAAGCCCGCGTCAACGACATCAACCAAACCAATGTAAAAATGGTCGCAACCCACTGCGGTTTATCCGTAGGCGAAGATGGCCCAACCCACCAAGCCATCGACGATGCCGGCTCTTTCTTAGGCATGTTTAACACCATGGTGATCGAACCGGCTGACCCCAACCAAACGGATCGTATTATCCGTTACATCGCTTCTCACCACGGCAACTTTTACGTCCGCATGGGTCGTCACAAATTCCCAATTATCCAAAAAGAAAACGGTACACCTTTTTACGATGAACATTATGTTTACGAATACGGCCGCAGCGACGTCATTCGTGAAGGCAAAAACCTCACCATCGCGGCCACCGGCGCCATGGTTAACGAAGCATTAAAAGCCCGCGAACTATTGCTCGCCAAAAATCCTCAAGCATCTATAGAAATCGTTGCCGTCAGTTCCATTAAAAAATTCGACAACACGCTTATTGAATCCATTAAAAAAACTGGCCACGTCATCACTGTAGAAGACCACAACACCCTTTCAGGACTCGGCGGACAACTCGGCAAATTCCTTGCCAGCAACAACATCCACCCACAAACCTTCCGCACCATGGGCGTAAACGAATACCAACTCTCCGGCAAATCGGAAGAGCTCTACAAAGAGGCCGGGCTTTCGGCGGAAGCTATAGCCCAAGTTTGCGAGGAGATTTTATAAGACATCCAACAAAAACAATGAAACTATTTGTATTTTTATATTTTTCTTGCTAGCATGACCACAAAAAAATTATTTTATTTTTTAACACCTTAGTCTATGGAATACTACATTGGCGTACTCAAGAAATATACCGTATTTACCGGCCGTGCAAGAAGAAAAGAGTATTGGATGTTTTTCCTTATAAATGTCATTATTTCCGCCGTTATTAATTTTATTGGAACAAAAATCAGCCTCCCTATTATTGGTACTATCTACTCACTTGCTGTTTTAATTCCAAGTATCGCCGTTGGTGTTCGCCGTATGCACGATGTAAACAAAAGTGGATGGTTTCTCCTTATTCCAATCTATAATTTGATACTCGCTGTTACCGAAGGAACCAAGGGAAGCAACCAGTATGGCGCTGATCCAA
>CAYMDR010000088.1:0-4084 GCA_964389195.1 uncultured Candidatus Peribacteria bacterium
TAGATGCCTAAGGTTATCAATATATATTTTTTTATCTTTAGCTGTTTTTTTAAAATACAACTGACCCTTCTTAGAAAAAAACATGCTTAAATGAAAATGGAACATCTTATCTCTATCTAAAAAAGGCTCACTTTGAAGATAATTTTTCTTAACAAGAAGAGCTATTGGCTTAGTTTTTCTATCATGGAGTGATACACAGGTATTTATAAGTTCTTTTTCAACATTCACACCGGTTACCGCCTGAAAAGCTTGCCACTGAGGTACAGTATTTAGTTCTAAAAACCTATATTGCTGAGCATGAGCATCATAAATAATATCCACGGCACAGAAAGTCATAGTAAAAAAATGTGCCACCTTTAAAGCAATGGCACTTAACTGAGCAGTTTGGACAGGATCATTAATAAGTACCGCTGTGCCACCCTGAGAAATATTATTCAAAAAATTCCCTTTGGCCGCCACTCTTTTAATACATCCTAAAACTTTTCCACCCAAAACAAGTACACGAAAATCACCATCATTTTCTATATAGTTTTGATACACATAACTTGAAACATTGGCATCATCCAAGTCATGGCTAGTTCTTATAAGACGTATTCCTTTACCCTGAGTACCAACTTGCGGCTTTTGAATAAAAGGAAAAACCAACTGGCGATGTTTCTTTAACGCATCTAAAAGTTTTTCACGACTGCTGAATCTAAAAGTATCGATACCGATAATATCGGTTTTCGTCCTGAGCTGATATTGCTGGAAAAATTTATTGGCAATAAACAGTTTATCCAAAGAAAAACCTATCACAACTCTATCTTGGAATAAGGCACTCAAAGCTTTCCTATTCTTCATTTTTAATGAAGATGAACGCCAAAAAACAATCTCACCTAGCGATTGACCTTGCTTCTTTAAATCAATTGAAGGGACAATATCTTTAATCTCACACGAAAAACCCTGTTTTTTTGCTTCCTGTTGTATTTGAGTCGCCTCCCAAATATTTTGCTCGGTAGATATAACAGAGATTTTCATAATTACGCTTCAGCTGTTGCACTTTCATCAATAGTATCTAAATGGAGAATACCATCTAGAACACGAACTTTCAATCTCTTAGGGATATTTTCAACCTTATCTATACCCAACCTAAGATGACCAGCTTTTGGTTTATTTTCGGCATTTCCAGCGGTTTCTTGGGTATAAAATTTAATGCCACTTTCGCGAGGGGTAACACGTACCCAGCAATCTTTACCATTATAAACCACTCTTAAATCCTTACCTCCGGAAGAAAGCACAGTTGGATTTTCTGGCTTGGCAGGTTTTAATCCTATTAATTTAGCAATGGCAGATGGCACAGCAATTCCACCATGTTTGGTGTTATCATTTGAAATATCAACCGCATACTCAATTCCCTCAGGCATACCTTCTGCTACTTCCATTTTTTCCACCATCAATTGCTGCCCTTGATCAAAACGGCTGACACGACATTCACCATGAGATAATGTTTTTTCTGGATCACCTTCAAACCAGACCATATGTGGCCTACTAAGCATCCCATACGCATCTGTTACCATCACTAGATCTCCAGTATCTACACCAAGTTTTTCACGTTCCTGTCTAGAAAGATTAATATAAGGAGCACCATGTTTAACACCATCTCTCTCCATCTTGCCGGTTTTTTTATCTTTAGTTAAAGGCGCATCTTCAGCTAAATCACCCGTAACTGTTACCGTCACTTTTGGTTTTTCGGCAGATTCTGGAGCGGGCACGACACCATCAGGCGTAGACGCAGCTACTAAAGCTGGATTTCCTAAAGCAACAACATCTTCCACCTCACCAGTAGGGATAACTGGATCTTCAGTTCCTGGTAAAACAAACTCAGATCCTATCTCTTCTAATTCAGCCGGAGCAGCAGGTAAATCTGCAGGCGAAGGAGTAGAATGTGGCATAAAAAACAGCTTTATAAAATATATTCTATCCGCTAATCATAAACCATTTAACCATATTTGTCAATAAAGTTCTCCTCTCCAGTGCACTAATTTATGCTACAATAGATAGGCTATTAATCTTAAACAAACACCCATGTCTGACAACTCTTTTCAACCACTTCAAAATGGAGCGCAGCCAATTAAAAGTAATATCCTTATTCCTACGGTTATTGAAAAAACACATGCTGGTGAAAGAGCCTATGATATTTATTCTCGCCTTTTAAAAGATCGTATTATTTTTTTAGGAACCGCTATTAACGATACGGTAGCAAATGTAATCATTGCGCAGATGCTCTTCCTTCAGAGTGAAGATGCTAAAAAAGATATTACACTCTATGTGCACAGCCCAGGCGGACACGTTACCGCAGGTTTAGCCATTTATGACACTATGCAACATATTCTACCAGACGTTTCTACTGTGTGCGTAGGACTCGCTGCATCCATGGGAGCTGTTTTACTAGCAGGAGGAGCCAAAGGAAAACGTTTTTGTTTGCCAAATGCAGAGGTGATGATTCATCAACCACTTGGTGGAACCGAAGGACAAGCCAGTGATATTTTTATCCATGCGACCCATATTATTAAGACCAAAGATCGCCTAAATAACATTTTAGCCAAACACACCGGTCAACCTTTAAAGACGATCGAAAAAGATACTGACCGTGACAATTTTATGTCAGCTGAAGATGCTCTCAAGTATGGACTCGTGGATAAAATTATCCAAGCCAGGAGATAAAGCTATACATCTGAGGGTCGGGAAACCATCGAAGCCGCGTATTTTATAATCTCTCCCGCTACATTAATACCGGTAACTCTTGTGATTCCCGCAAATCCTGGATTGGCATTTACCTCTATAATAAGAGGGCCTCTTTTAGAACGCAAAATATCCACACCGGCCATCTTTAAACCTAAAGCCTTACTCGCTTTAACGGCAATTTTTTCCTCTTCGGGCGTTAAAATAACCTTTTGACCACCACCACCTTGATGAAGATTAGACCTAAAATCCCCTTCCTTAGCACTTCTTTGCATAGCAGCAATAACTCTATCGCCCAAAACAAAAGCTCGAAAATCACTCCCTTTAGACTCCTCAATATATTCTTGCAACAACAGAAGATTCGACTCCCTTTGAATACCTATAGCATCTAAGACCGATAGAAGCGATCTTCTACTCTCTAATAAAAACACCCCAGCGCCACCAGAACCAAAAGGAATTTTTACAACTACTGGATACCCACCTATAGCTTTAATACTTTCGTCCATTAATTCTATTTTTCTTACCACTACCGTTTTAGGAACAGCAATGTTGTGCTGACACAAAATCTGCAAGGTACGAAGCTTATTCTTAGCCCTTATCGTAGGTAAATATTTATTGATAATAGGTATACCCATAAGTTGAAACTGCTTGATGATGGATACCGCTAAATCCACGCCGTTTGTAACTAAAAACTTAACAACCAATACATCACACTTTTTTATTTCCTTATTTTTATAGAGTATTTCCGCTTTACGCCCATGGAAATACATCTGACAATTTTCCACTTTGTAAAGAATAGGAATATGCCCCTGATCTTTTATTTCACGAATTAAAGATTTAACAACTCTACTGCCCTCCGTTGAAAATTTAGGTGCTTTAAAGTTAGCAGTTGAAAAATCCAAAATGCCAATTTTAATCTTTTTATGTACCTTCATACAATAAATTATAAATTTAGAACTCCTTACTGTGCTTAGATACCATCATAGCAGCATACTTTACAATCTCTTGAGCCACATCAACACCAGAGACCTTTTCTATACCTTCTAAACCTGGATTAGCATTCATTTCTACAACAACAGGGCCATTTTTACCTCGTAGTAAATCGACTCCGCAAATATCTAAACCCAAAATCTTAGTAGCACGTATAGCCAGACTCTTTTCTTGTTCCGTCAAAATAACCGGCTTGGCATTACCCCCTAAACTTAAATTGGAGCGGAACTCCCCCTGACGAGCAGTACGTTGCATAGCAGCAACAACTTTACCCCCCACGACAAAAACTCGGTAATCTATACCCCTGGCTTCTGCGATATATTCTTGAATTAAAATAATGCCACTGCGCAACTGTCCCCAAATAATGTCTAAA
>CAYMDR010000088.1:4094-5420 GCA_964389195.1 uncultured Candidatus Peribacteria bacterium
CTTTTACTTTCAATAATAGCCACCTCCCTGCCTTCGGTACCAAAAGGCGACTTAATAATTACAGGATAGCCACCAATTTTCTTAATAGCTTCATCCAAATACTCAAAACGCCGTACAATAATAGTATCAGGTACAGGTATTTTCTTCTTCGTTAAGATCTGCAGCGTACGAAGTTTATTTTTGGCATGAGAGATAGGCAAATATTTATTCATCACCGGAATACCCATAAGTTGGAACTGCTTAATAACCGAAATCTCCAAATCGATACCATCACAAAAATCTAAACGCGGGATCAGGATGTCACAGCCTTTAATTTTCTTATTGCCATAGCGAATTTCAGCATTTTTATTATCAAAAAAAAGCTGACAGTTTTCAACTTTATAAACAACAGCTTGATGCCCCTCTGCTTTAACAGCTTGGACAAGACGGCGTATCGAATTATAAGATTTTGTTAAAATACCATTCTCCGCTCGCAAAGAAATTGTGGCAAAACGGTTGACATTAGAAAAATCCAGAATGCCGATTCGTAAAGGTTTCATGAATACCTTTTAAATTTAAATAAATAGCCAAAGATAGTGGGAGTATAATAATCAAAAAGCTCAGAAAATCAAACTTTTTTATTTGCTTAAGCTATGCTAGGTCAAGTAAAATGCAGCCAACCTTTCATCCTTTAATAAACAACCATCATGACACGCAAAAATCTTGTAATGTTTATGATTGTTGCTTCTATGCTGACGTTAACAGCCTGTTCTAGTTCAGGAGGAACCAGCACTACCACAGATGAAAGATCAAAAGTATACGAAAGTGGAGAGTTTACCATAACCATCCCCAAAGAATGGGAGGTCATTAATAAAGAGCAATTCACCTCAAATATCCCTAAAGAAACAGAGGTTGTATTCAGAAATAACATCAAAAATGAAACTTTTACCGCCAACACGCAAGTATTAAAAAAACCTTTACAGGAAGAGGTATCAAGCCTAGATTACGCGCGCATGGTTATGAATCGTGAACAGGATTTATACGACTTCAAAGAGCTCCAAAGACAAGAAATTACCCTAAAAATAAATGGGCAAGATGAAAAAACCTTCTTGATAAAATTTGAAGGCAGAAAAAGTCCTGAAGAGAAATTAGTAAGATATTCCCAATCCTATGCGGTAAAAGGCAAGAAGGCTTACATCGTTTTAGCCGCTTATGCTCCGCAAGAGAACGAAAGTGTTGTGAAAGTAATGGAAGACATAGTAAAATCCTTCTCGTTGAAGTAAAAGAATGGTATGCCGAGGTGGTGGAATTGGTAGACACGCGGGACTTAAAATCCCGTGGTAGCAA
>CAYMDR010000089.1:0-3945 GCA_964389195.1 uncultured Candidatus Peribacteria bacterium
ATGCTTATCTAGAGTGTGAAGCCAACTATATTTATACATTTAATTTCTTAAATAACCATCTATGTCTACACCCCGTCTTACTTTATTTAAAAAGTTTACAGCCATTTCTCTGCTCATGCTAAGCATGGTGGTGCCAACAGCTCAGGCTGTAACAATCGTAGTTGCTCCCAATATTACCATTACACAGATCACCCCAAACCCTTATGACCCGGCCACCGGTTTGGTAAAAGTTTATTATAACCTTACCAAGGCGGCGGGAAATGTAACGATTGAAATATGTAGCGGGCAGGTAGTATGTACCGGTAGTAACAGTTTTAGAACGCTTCTTCCAACAACCAGTAAAGCCATAGCTGACGGCTACATTTCTACATGGGATGGTGAAGATACTAATAATCAACAGATGAGCGATGGCACCTATACTATGTCCATCAAGGCCTCCAATGCTTATGGAAGTGATACAGAATACGCTTATATCACCCTTGATTCAGGATCAACTCCAGCAGGAACCGCTCCAGTTATTAGTAACGATTACGCAACACCAAACCCTTTTGATCCCTATATCCAAGACACCAGCATTTATTATGATTTAAATACCACAGCAAACGTAACCATCACCATGAGTACTGGCGATACGCTTTTGAACAGTGCCAGCAAAGCAGCCGGAACCCATAGTGATACCTATTGGGACGGTATTGATTCCAATAATAATGAATACAGCGAAGGAACCTATACCTATACCATTACAGCTACGAACTCCTACGGAACAGATACTGAAACCGGCACTGTTACTATTGATTATACTAACAATCCAAGTGGAACAGCTCCGGTAATCAGTACCGATTATGCATCACCAAACCCTTTTGACCCTCATGTTGAAGACACCACTATTTATTATGATTTAAATACCACAGCAAACGTAACCATCACCATGAGTACTGGCGATACGCTTTTGAATAGTGCCAGCAAAGGAGCCGGAACCCACAGCGATACCGATTGGGATGGCCTCAATTCAAGTAATAATGAATATAGTGAAGGAACCTATACCTATACTATTACCGCCACAAACTCCTACGGAACAGATGTCGAAACCGGCAGCGTTACCATCGATTATGATGACGACAATAACAACAACGATGCTCCAACGATTACCAATGATAGAGAAACTCCTGATCCTTTTGATCCTGCCGATGAAGATGCTAAAATCATCTTTACTATTGATACTTCCGCTGAAATTACCGTAGAGATTCGCGACGGTAGTGACACTATTAAAGTATTAGCGGATGAAGTAAATAAAGCTAGTGGCACCTACACCTATTATTGGGATGGTGAAGACGAAGATAACGATATGATGGATGATGGTACCTATAAATATTACATCAAGGCCACAAACAGCGATGGTACCGATACGGCTACCGATAGCTTCCGTCTAGAAAGCAATAGTGATGACTATAGCAATGACAATACTGATGGCGACTTTGGTGACTTAATCGATAATCTTATTGTTACCAACTCCACTTTTGACCCAGAAAACGACGAAAAATCAAAACTTTGTTTTGATGTTCAAAAAGATAATGTTGATCTAACGATTGAAGTATTAGACAAAAATGACAAGGTGGTTCGCAAATTAGTAGATGATATAAGCTATGACAAACGTGATGACAATTGTGTTTCTTGGAATGGAAAAGATAAAAGTAGTGATATCGTAGATGATGGAACCTACACTTACCGCATTAAGGCCAATAAAGGCAGTGATAAAGAAACAGCCTATATTGATACCAAAGTGGACTCCAACGGCTCCAGCAATAAGGATGACGGTGATTACGGTGACTTAATCGACAATATCGATATCGATAATGAGGTTTTTGATCCAAGCGATGATGAAAAGGCCAAACTATGTTTCGATGTCGAAAAAGATAATGTTGATATTACTGTTGAAATTTTGGATGGTAGTAAAGTGGTTCGCACTTTAATTGATGACCATTCCTATGATCAGAGAAATAATCTTTGTACCTCATGGAACGGTGATGATAAAAGCAATGATGAAATGGACGACGACGTCTACCGTTTCCGTATCGAAGCTTCAAAAGGCAGCGATGATGAAACCGCTTACGCTTACGTTGAATTAGATACCGATGGTCACATCATTGGTTTCCCAAGTGATGATGAAGACTGTGGTGGCTTTAATGACGTAGATTCAGATAACCCATACTGTAAGGCTGTAAAATATCTTGAACTTGAAGGGGTGTTTGATGGCTATGCTGATGGCAGCTTCCGTCCAAACCAAGCTATCAGCCGTGCTGAAACCGCTAAAGTGGTTCTTCTTGCCAACGATATCGATATTTTAAAGACCGATGGTAGTGATTTAGGCTATTGGGATGTGAATGAAAAAGCTTGGTATATGCCTTATTTACGAACAGCTCAACGTCTAGGCATTATGCGTGGGTATCCAGATGGCAGTGCCCGCCCAGACGAAACCGTAAATCGTGTAGAGTTATTAAAGATTTTCTTAGAAGCGACCGATGCTGAAATGCGTGACTGTCGAGTTGCTTATTTTACCGATACTCCTACCAGAGCTTGGTACAATGATTACGTCTGTTTTGCAGCCCAAAATGATCTTATGAGTGGAGACAGCAGCGGTAAATTCTACCCTGGCAGTCCAATGACTCGTGGTGATGTAGCTGAACTTTTCTACCAATTCTACATAAAAGATGGTAAGTTCGACTACAATTATTCTAGCGGTTACTCCTCTTATTAATTCAATCTAAATAAGTACAAAATGGGTTCTCTGCTTCTGGTAGAGAGCCCATTTATGGTAGAATAAAAATGTTTTTTTATATCTTGCCATGAGAACAAAAAAAGGTTCATTGCTGGCCACTATTATTCTGGCCATCATCATCGGGTCGGTAATAGCACCAGAAAAAAGAAAGATCATTCAAAGTAAAATTAAGAAAGATTTTCACCATGGGCAGTTAGGTTGGCCGACCATCGCTTATATTGTAACGGCTTTAAAACGAAAAATTTGCAGCACCACGCCCACCATTTCTAAGTTACCTGACACTCAGCTATTTTGCTCAGATTTTTAAAAAAGCTGGTTGCAAAGTACTGTTAGCGGACAAGGGGACTCCTCTCACCAATCAAGAGGTTGCAAAGCGTTGCAACGTAGTGGTAGTAGCGGTTCCCATTGCCTGTACTAAGGAAGTTATAATAGATGTAGTGCCCTTCATAAAGCCCAAAGCGGTTCTTATTGATCTTACTTCCTTAAAAGTTTTTCCAGTAAAGGAGATGCTTAAAGCAAAAGCAGAAGTAGAGGTCATCGGTTTACATCCAATGTTTAGCCAAACCAATCCACTTGCTGGTCAAACCATTATCGCTTGTCCTGCTCGAGGTAAAAAATGGTTCTTATGGCTTAAAAATCTTCTAGAAAAACAAGGAGCCCATCTAGAGATATTATCTCCACAGGAACATGACCGTATTATGGCTACCGTACAGGTTTTGGTACATTTTTCCGATATTGCTTTTGGTCATGCCTTAAAAAATATAAACATTCCTATAAAAAAACTATTAAAATTTTCCGGACCAGCCTCTGAATTAAAAATAGCTTTTGTTGGGCGTTTATTAGCTCAAGACCCCTTACTGTACGGCAGTATACAGCTCCAAAACCCTTATGCTATCGCTACTTTAAAAAAATATGCCCAAAGTATCCAAAAACTCATAGTCATTAATGATAGTAAAAATTTACCGGCTTTCCAGAAATATTTTAGCGACGCTCAAGAAAATCTGGGAAAATATAAAGAGGAAGCATACGAAGATACCAATTTTTTAATCCATACCCTTTTAGCTCGCCGGGT
Organism: uncultured Candidatus Peribacteria bacterium; assembly: GCA_964389195.1. Taxonomy (GTDB): domain Bacteria; phylum Patescibacteriota; class Gracilibacteria; order UBA1369; family UBA1369; genus CAYMDR01. The sequence goes on from CAYMDR010000089.1 coordinate 3,849, forward strand.
ACGTAAAGCAAAAGTAAATAGTGGCATCTTGGCAAACACAAATTTTCTAAAAACAGCCGATATTGCGGTTTTGGGGCCACAGTATACCAATTCGGAT
>CAYMDR010000089.1:3955-5382 GCA_964389195.1 uncultured Candidatus Peribacteria bacterium
CGGATTTAGCAGTAGCAGCCTATGAGCATTTACAAAAAAAAAGTTACAAAAAATTTTATGCGCCAACGCTTGCCTCTGTTTTTGATGCCGTAGAGAAGGGCAGTGTTCCGCTAGGTATTGTCCCTTTAGAAAACATTCTAGAGGGCTCAGTTCGTGAAACCTTAGACCAGCTTTTTTACCGCAATGTCCACATCGTAGGGAAATTTCATCTAAAGATTAAATACGCCTTAGTAAGCCTTCCTAATGTAGAAAAAAAAGATATCGATACGATTGCCTCACATCAGCAGGCCTTACAGCAATGTAGTAAATATTTACAAGCCAATTTCCCTAAGGCTCTTAGAGAAAATCACACCTCCACCATTGCCGCTTACGAAAAAATATATGGTACTCATGATCGTCACAGCGCCGCTATTGTTCCGCAGGAAGTTGTTAAATATTTCGATGTAAATATACTAGCTCAAAACATTCAGAATAACTCGGAAAACCAAACAACTTTTATTGTTATTCAAAAAGGAGTTTTTACCAAAAGAGTTTCAACCCGTGCCAGTAGATCCTTACTATCAGAAACAGCTATCACTTTCTTTTTCAAAAAAGATCGACCGGGAAGTCTCTATGAAGTCTTTAAAATCTTTGCTGATGCCGGAGTAAATCTAAGCAGTATTGAGTCACGTCCTTCCACTAAAGAATTAGGAAATTACCTTTTCTTTCTTAATTTTAAGGGCGATACTCAAGCCGCCAATATCCAAAAAATATTGAAATTATTAAAAACCAAAACAGCAGATCTTAAAATCTTAGGGTGTTATCCGCTAGTTATTGTATAAAAAAATTATACAGTAATTTTACGCAAACCATTCATCATTGCTATTCTTTGTTGTATCAACATTTTCGTCCCAATATCTTTGCGATGAAAAACAGCTCCATGCACACTGGCGCAAGCTTTTTCAGCGATCTCTTCTGCCTGGTTTAAAGTATCTCCTCTACCAACAAAAGCAATAGCACGTGATGAGCCCAGCATTAAACCCTCTTCCGTTAAATCTACAGAAGAGTAATACATCTTAACCTCTTCCGGGACATTTTTAATTTCAATAATTTTTCCTTTAAGCGGATGATCAGGATACCCTTCAGGAACAATATATTTGCAGACGGTGGCTTTTTTAGCAAATTCAACCTTTAAATGCTTTAAATCTCCTTTAATTACAGCCTCACAAACATGAATAAAATTTGTATTCAATATCGGTAAAATATTCATCACTTCGGGGTCACCAAAGCGAGCATTATACTCAATCAGCCTTACCCCCTGTGCTGTAGCGATAAATCCACCGTACATAATGCCTTTAAAGGTAACTCCCGTTTCTTGCAAAAGCGCCGCAGCAACCCTATGGGTTATTTCACGAGCCTCTTCAAAATCTTGCGGCGTTAAAAATGGT
>CAYMDR010000090.1:0-1546 GCA_964389195.1 uncultured Candidatus Peribacteria bacterium
ATCCGCTAGATCACCAAGGAATGTTCTAATTTCTTCCAAATGTTTTTGCGCTGATCGTGAAGCATCTACTAATGGTTTTTGCTTTAACTCTTTTTCTCCTAAACGGACGATATTGATTTTTTGCTCATGTTGATAACGGCTATCAATAAAAGCGTCAAAACGGACAAAACTTCTAATAAGATCGGTAATGTCACGAATATCTGTTTGTGCTCTTTTAGCGTTACCGCCGGGCTTAGTATCACGTTCCAACATCTCTATTCTTACTTTCATTAATTGGTTGAAACCGGCAATGGTATTACGTAAACCAATGTTAGATACGGCCTGTTTTGATCCACCTTGTTTGGCTACCAGCTGCTGAATAGTTTGTTCACCCAAGAGAGGACCAAAAATCTTCATATCATCATGATCCCAATTGGTACCATCACGGGCAGCTTTTTCCAAACGAACACGAAAACCGCCATTATTTAATAAATCTTCCTCAAGAAACTGAGTAAATCTTTTACCAAATCTTAACTTGGCCGGCTCCAGATCCCCCGCTTTAATTTTAGCTTTCAATTTATCTAAAGAGCCACCCCCTAAATCTTTCATACAAATGTTTTTGATCCAGTATTCAAAATGTTTAATGGTAGGCTTACCCTTTTTAGGTTCCATAATAATGTTACCGAGTGCATCGGTTTTAATTTGCCCCTGTTCATCTTTTGCAGGAATCATAATCGGATGGCCATTTTCATCAATTTGAATACTTTTTTCGGTAAAAGCGTCAAGAATGGGGAACTTATTTAAGAGTTCACTTTCCATGGCACCCACACGATCAATATGCAGCAAGGTTTGTCCCGCATGGCCGTGAGCCCCCGGGGCTGTGGCTCCAATACCCATGATTAAAAAGAACAGTTTATCTTCAAATGATAATTTTCCTGCATCAATGGCAAAGTGTAAATACTCTTCATATTCTGCAGGGTTAACATATTCACCATTCAAATGTTTATACAGTAAGTTTTGCAGTGATCCTACTAGGCCTCCATTACCATATGGATCACCTTCTAAACGCTTAGCGTTATCTTCAAAGTTTTTCTTAATACTGTTATAAGAGGAGTCTTGCTTATTACGGAACTCACGGAAAGTATCCTGTCCAAACCAATTATCCGCTTTAACCCATAAGGGCTGACCTTTTTCATCATAGAGTGTGCCTTGGCCAAAGTGGTTCATGCGTTCCCAAAGTCCAGGATCGTCCCAACGAAGCTGACCTTTATCACCCAAAGCCGTAATGGCAGCTTTTAAAATATCTTTGGTTGGAGCGGTATGAAGCTCATGTTTAACGGTTTCCACACCCATCGTTTTAAAATGTTCCACGTGGTGGTTTACCTCTTCATTTTCGGCGTGTTGTGCTACACCTTTGTACTCCGCGCCAAGCTCTGTCCATATACCACTAAACATTTGTTCACCTACAATACCTACCGCCCCATGTTCACGGCGTTTCAATTTACGTTCGATCAGTTCATAAATGGTTTTACCCATTTCAAACATGTTATGGAGCGTCAGGAAGTTG
>CAYMDR010000090.1:1556-5379 GCA_964389195.1 uncultured Candidatus Peribacteria bacterium
CCATAACTTACGCAAAGAGCTTTTGGTGTAAGTAGGCTCGTGATGGGAATGACCATGGTCATGGGTATGGTCATCGTGTTCATGGTCAGGATCACCTGCATCATCATGGGATCCGTTAGGATGTTCCAAACGGTAGGCATTCTCTTGTTCTTGTTCTTGAATAATTTTTTCCATCTCTTTAGCTTTCTCTTCGGGATCCTCTATATGTTGGGTTATTTTTTCAGCTTCTGCTAAAGGATCACGTTTTTCTACTTCATTGCGTTTTACCCAACGTAAAAAGGAGGCAGGCGTGTATGGAGGACTGCCATCATCTAAAAGGATATGGTTATCATCGGCCTCTTTGATGGTAAAAGTATTACCGCTGTTGTCATCATATTTAAGGACTTCTCCGGGTTTTAATTCGATGGGAGGGAAATGACTAGCAGGACGACCATATTGTTGGTTTAAAGTGGCATTATGCTCTTTTAAGGCCAAGCGTAATAATGCTAAGGAGGCTAAAGTTTTCATAACCTCTTCACGTTTAAACCATCTGACAAATTCTCCTAAACTTAAGCTATTGGTACGGATATTTCTGGAAGGACGCATCATAACCTCTTTATCCAGCTTGATAACTTTGGTTTTATTGCCGTATTCATCGGTTGCATCTTCAATCCCAACCACTTGTACTTTTATATCTTCGGCCGAGTTGGGGTCAGCAGTATTTTTAATGTAACGGTATTCAAAAATATCGCCGGGACTTACGGTTTCTTTAATACTTACTTGTAGATCGGAAGTCGATTCTATTTTTTCTGTTACCTCTTGGGCTTCAACCCATTTACTAAAGCTACTTACCGAATGTTTATCTTCTCTTTTAATACCATCAGGATCAACCGTTTCAACGGTAATAAGCGGTTGATTGGTTGGTCTTTTGGAAAGAATATTGCCTTTTTCATCTCTTTCAATAATTTCATCGAAACTGACTTTTTTGATAGTGGCAAAATTTTTACGGTTTTCAAACTGATCGGTTTTTGGATTTACGCCCGTCCAGGTAAAAGTCAGCACCGTGCCTTCTGCTATTGGTATACCTGTGGCTTTACTTAGGTTACGCACACTTTTTTCACGTTCTGCTTCATTTAAAACTTCATCGGACATTTGTTTCATGACATCACGGAAGTTGTGCATGGCTAGTTTTAGGCTTTTATCGATCTCCCTGACCTCTCTTTCTTCGGCAATTTTAGCTTTTTTGAGCTTATTGCGGTCTTCGTCGCTGAGGTTTTCCATGAGTTCGTACCACTCTTTTTTGCTTTCCTCTCTGGCTTTTTTCTCTTCCGATGTCATCACTTTATTTGGTTCATCTTCAAGATATGGTAAGTCATAGATAGCTTTGGCTTCTTCACGGGTAAGCTTTTTGGCTTTGACCATTTGAGCAAGCGTGGCTTTTAGCTGTTTGCCGGACTCTTTATCTTTTTGGCCGAGTCCTTGAATCTCTGCAACCAAGGCATTGGCTTTGCTTGATAGTTCAGGATTGCCGTTTTTATTGCTACTGATAGAGGCAGAAAGCTTGTCGGACTCATTCATTAAAGCGTTAATACGATCACCAAAACCGAGTTGTAATGTATCGATCTCTGCCTGCGAAACGGTTTGTTCAGGTGTTTTGGCGGCTTCCGCATTTGTTTCATTATTTGGTCCACTTCCTTTTGGGTTATCTTCGGAAGAAGGTTTTACCGGACCTGAGGCAAAAACCAGGCGCGGCGGAGCAATGAAGAGCGAAGCGGATGGCTGTGCATTTCCAACAAGGTTTTTATAACTGATTTTTATTTTGTTTATTTTGAACATTTTTTATTTTATTTTTTTGGGTGTTTTTTTGGGGAGTTGTGTTTTTTTATTTGAAATTTTTTATTGTACCGGGGGTGGTGGAGAGGTTGGCGGATGCGATTCAGGGAGCGGTGTGGCTGCCGGGGCAGGGGCAGGTGTGGCTGATGCTGGCGCAGGAGTTGGTGCTGGTGCTGTATCGGCTAATAATATTTTAGCGGTGTTACTAGCGGCAATTTTAGCCCTAGCATCTGCGGCAGCGGTGTCACTACCTTTCGCTTTTTCTTTTAAGAAGGATAGTTCAACGGTTATAATCTCGTCTTTTGTTTTATCATCGCCATGTAACTCAGCTTTTCTGGCGGCAATTAATGGTTCTAGATCAGCACCTTGTTCGTTAGCAGCGTTGGAGAATCTTTGACGCTGTTCTTGTGCTTGTTTTAAGTGAGCTAAGGCGGTCTGTGAATCTTCCAAAGCTTTTTTATCGGCGCCGGGTATTTTGGAAGCTTGAGCGGCCTTTAATTTGGCTAATTGAGCAACATCTGCAGGGTCGAGCGCTTTATCATATTCCCCTTTTTGATTACCGCTTAAGATGCCATCGGCATCATTTTTATCAATTTTCCCTGGAGCCGCCGCCTGGCCTGATTTGGTTTCAGTCGGCTTGGTTTCAGTTGGTGGAACTCCTGTGAACCCAACCGTATTGGCATCAATAAAGCGCTTTAACTGTACTTTATCCAGTTTGTGTTGTTCTAAGGCGGTCTGTAACTTGTCTTGAGTTAGAATCTTATTGCCATCCATATCCACTAAATCTACAGGAATGGTCATTTTGGCTTTAGATCCTAATTTCTTCAAACCTTTAGCATATTGATTCTGCATATGTTCGGAATATGGATCTCCAGCGTATTGCGCATCAGCCAAGCCTTGTTGATACTCCTTTTGGGTTGTTGCACTCGCCACTTTTTGACCGATCTGAATATCTTTACCTTGTCTTGCCATCTGTAAAAGAGTGGTGGTTTCTTTGGCAGCATCTTGTTCAAAAGCGTTTGGCATTTGATGTAAAGCTCCCAGACCCGCAGCTAAAGACATCTTCATCGGTTTACCATTCTCATCTTTTGCCCCATTTATAGGAAAGAGTGGAGCGTACTTAAAGGAGGTTGCCAAAAATTTACCGCTGGTTGAGACACCACTTTTAATGCCTTCAACAATCGTTTTAGCGGCTGTGTTTCCTGCAGCGGCAAATACACCGGTCCAAATAACACCAACCATACCTATGGCAACAATCACCTCTTGAAAGGTTGTTAAACCTGAGGTTCCAAAATTTAAACTAAGCGTAGAGGTGCTTAAGGTGCCGTTGGCTATGCCATTAAACTGAATCTCCTGTAGTTTACTTAACATGATAAAGCCGATGGTCATAACCAGTGCAATGGGGATGGGTGCGATAACGTTTTGTACAAACTTCTCAGTTAATTGGCTAGCTTCACCTAATTTAGACTTGATGCTTTCCGGTAAAACCGATGGCAGCACCATTAAAGGTGAAAGGACAATACAGAGCCACATCACAATCAAACGTGCCAACATGACAAAAAATAGAGCTATAAAAGCGGAAGCGTAAACCACATAAAATACTACTGAAAAAAGCATATTCAACATCAGGTTCTTCATGCTAGCCTCCTTAAATGTTACGGTATTTAAGTCATTAATTTTGGCTAGATTTACGGCCATGATGATAGCGGCGTTATGGCCATCAAAGGTACTAAAAAAGTTTTTGGCACTGGCGGTAAACTCTTGAGGGTTATCTTTACAAAGCAGGCTATCTCCGCCTTTACTCATGGCGGTTTGGTAATCGGAGCCGGTTCCATATAAACTCTCACATATTTTCTTTTCGACATTAATGCCTTTTAAGGGGTCATTGCCGAGTCCTTCTTGTACGGCTTCCGGTAAAGCAAAGATAGCTGTAGAAAGGACATTTACCGTATCGATCACCACTTTTATACCTACGTAGGAAAAGTTTACGGCAATAAGAGCTATAATAAAT
>CAYMDR010000091.1:0-678 GCA_964389195.1 uncultured Candidatus Peribacteria bacterium
ATGGAAGCTATGAATATTATGATTAAGCTTTTTAATGAAGAGATTTTTGGACCTCGTATTCAGGATTATTTCCGTAACGGCTGTTTAACCTTAATGGCTGATCCCGAGGGTGGAGCCTTAACGGACATTGTTCGTTTATTTACCGATGATGACTATCAGAAACTTAAAACGGAACATGTAAAAAATCCTATTGTTAAATCATTTTGGGAACACCAAATGGCTAAGACAGGAGCCCGCGAAAAACAGGAAATGATCCCTTATTTTGCCGCCAAATTCGGTCAGTTTGTAACCAATACGATGATGCGTAATATTATCGGCCAGGCTAAGTCGGCCTTTAGTTTTACGCAGGTGATGAATGAGAAGAAAATTCTGCTTATTAATCTGTCCAAGGGCGAGGTGGGAGAAATCAATTCTCGTTTGTTGGGTCTTATTATGGTTTCTAAGCTTCAAATGGCAGCTTTAGCTCGTCAAAAAATACCTAAGGAGCAACGTAAGGATTTCTTTTTATATATTGATGAGTTCCAGAATTACGTTACGGATAGTATTGAAATTATTCTTTCTGAGGCCAGAAAATACCGCTTAGGGCTTAATATGGCTCACCAGTATATTGCGCAGCTGGAAGGCCCTGACAAGAAATCTAAAGTGAAGGATGCTGTTTTTGGTAACGTCGGTTCCATC
>CAYMDR010000091.1:695-5340 GCA_964389195.1 uncultured Candidatus Peribacteria bacterium
TAAATCCCTACTTGGAAAAAGGTGATTATGAAGCAGCTGAGGCTTATAAGCAACTCTCTCGCCTTAAATATGGCAGAGATCGGGAATTCGTAGATAGAGAGATTTTACGCCGTATTGGAGCCATATTTTAGGGTTTTAGCCACTTTTAGTCCTGTACTTCTAAACAATGATTTTGCTTTTGAGCAAGGTCTTTCGCCTTTTTATGGCTTTCTTTTGTGGTAAAATGTAAAGATTCAAAAAAGAATCAAAAATAACATACACATAAAAACAAAGATTATGAAAAAAACAAATATATTTTTAATGGTGCTACTTGTTACCCAGATAGTACTTTGGAGGCAAGTTGCGGGAGTTGCCAAAGCACAAGCTGCCACAGAAAATCCAACAGAGGCTTTTGATGTGGGTGAACAAACTTTTATTATTTCAGCTTACTATTCTCCCCTTCCGGGTCAGCAACGTTATGCTACCGGGTCTTATAATGGTGATATTCGTCTTAATGGTGATGGTGTTAAGGCTGCCGATGGTACAGAGGTTTATCCTGGTATGGTGGCTGCTCCAAAAAGTTATGCCTTTGGGACAAAAATGAAAATTCCTGGTATTGGTGTCGTAGCAATTCATGATCGAGGCGGAGCCATAGTTCCGTCAGGACAGCGTGGGAATGCTTATGATCGCTTAGATGTTTGGATGGGGTATGGTGATGCTGGTTTACAAAGAGCTTTAAAATGGGGGAAACGTACCCTAGATGTCACTGTCTATGGCATTAATGATAATATTATTGAAGATGTCTCCTTTGATGGTTATTCGGAAGCCGAAAAATTTGCCTCCGCTCATGCAATTGCTGTAAATAATGTTCCTGCCAATGAATATGCCGCTCTTATAACCTCTACCCTTACACTGGGAAGCCAAGGAGAAGAGGTCGCAAAAATTCAAAATATCCTTAAAGATTTACAGTATTATCATGGTGAAATCACCTCTGTTTTTGATGAAGCCACTCAAGAGGCGGTTGTAAAGTTCCAACTGGATGAAAATATTGTTACGAGTGTGAGCGATTATGGCAGTGGCTTTGTTGGGCCACAAACTGCCAAAGTACTCGCTAGTAAACTAGATATAGAGGTAGCTAAAGCTGCAACCGATGAATTTGTTCCGGTGGAGATTTTTAGCAGAGACTTAGCCCTTAACGATAGTGGTGACGATGTGCGTTTATTACAGGAGGAACTTCAACGGATACATCTTCTTGGCATTGAACCAACCGGTTTTTATGGAGATGTGACCGCTCATGCTGTTTTTAAGTTTCAACAAACCCAGCAATTACTTAGTACTGAAAGTGAACAGGGGGCAGGGGTATTGGGGCCAAAAACACGGGAAGTTTTAAATAGCTTAGTTGTGGAACGTCAACGTACGGAAAAACTTGTAGTTAATAAGAAACCTGAAGATCTTTTATAGGTAACTTAGTGGTGATGGATGGTTATTTTACGTGAAGTTGGGCTAAGATATTCAAACACTACTTTGATGTAGGAAGAAGGCAAAATAGCATCTATGCGTTCAGGCCATTCTATAATAATATGGCGCGTATTGGATCTATTTTTTGTGCCAAATATTTCTTGAAGATCTTCTCTCATAAGTTCATCTAAAACTTCAAGTCGGTAAAAATCGTAATGGTAGATATTTTTTCCCTCTTTTTTATACTCTCGAAGATAGGTATAGGTAGGACTTTTAACGTTTTCTTTTGGTATACCTAAGGCCTCTGCGAAACCTTTGCAAAAAACGGTCTTACCGCTACCAAGATCGCCATAAAGACATATAACTGAGCCTGCTTTTACTTTTTCCGCTAAAGCTTGAGCGATTTCTCGTGTTTCTTTTTCGGAAGAGGAGAGGTGGGAAATAATCATAGTTATTGTTATGTGCTTTACCCCTAGATTTTATGGCTTATTTTTGGTAAAATAAAGGGAAATGTTATTCGACCCTGTTTGGGAACTCAGGACATCAATAAATAAACACAAAAACTATGCCAAAACAAAAACGATCCTTTTTAAAGCAGGACTATAGGGCTTTCCATTTTTCCCATTGGATTTTTTTACTCGCTTTTTTTGCTCTTGTAGCTTTTACTGTTCAGAATAATTTTTCTGATTTTCAAGCCAGCGTTATTCCTACTAAAACGGCTGCTCCTTTTGATGGAACTACCCTTCCTGTCCTTAAAGCTCCTGACTGGGTGGCTTTAACTTCTGCTGAATGGGATTTAGCCTATGACAAAATCCCAACTGATAAACTGGTTGCTTTACCTACTTATGACGCCACTACACTAGCGACTCCAACAGAAAAATTAGGATGGAAGAGCCGCAAAGATTTAGATATACGGAATGCTAAAATTACTTTCAGTACCCCCTATATGGGGAATTATAAGCTTGATGGCATTGAAGGAGGGGGAAGCCATTTGGCCGTAGATATTAAGGTTCCCATGGATACACCAGTTTATGCCATAGCCAATGGCGTGGTTGATAAAGTGTCTGAGCTCAATAGTGGTTTTGGCCACCATATTGTTATTAAACATGAAAATGTTCCTTCGTTGAGTGATCCTAATGCCAAGGTTACTCTTTATTCAAGTTATAACCATTTAGGAGAAATTCTTATTGGCGAAGGGGAAATAGTGACAAAAGGTCAACTTATTGCTAAAAGTGGTGAAACAGGTACGGCAACTACACCGCATGTTCATTTCCAGATAGATAATGATCAAGCCCCTTGGCATCCATATTGGCCTTTTACTTCTAAAGAGGCGGCTGATGCAGGTTACTCTTTTACAGAAGCCATTAATGCCGGATTTGCTAAAGATAAAGCTTTGCAAACCACTATTAATCCTATGCTTTATGTTCAAAAATATCTTAATGGTAAAACAACTTCCGCTCCTGTAGTGACAGTAGTGCCTACTCCATCGGAATTACCACCGGTAACAACCTTAGTTCCTCCAGCAGAATTGCCACCTCAAACCAACGCAGAAGTTGAAAATATTCAACCAGAAGAAGAACAACCTTCTGTGGTTGAGCCAGCTTTACCACCTGAAGAGGTTAGCCTTCCAGCCGTATCTTTTAAGATAAAATACGATGGAAGTTTTGTGCAGGACAAGAAAGCAACTCTTACCCTTGAAGCCATCGACAGCAACGGAGCTATTGCTAAGCAATATCGCCCTGCAGATGGGGTGTATTTTCAGATTTTAAGTGGAGGAGCAGATGTACCTAACTATTTATCATCTCAGGATTTTGTTGATGGTGTTGCTGAATTTACCATTATTCCTACTACGGATACCGGTCTTACCATCCGTGCCACTGATAATACTATCTCTGGCGAAAGTGAGGTCATGGAAAGTATGATGTTTTCCGATGTAGATTCAGAGAATCCCTCTTACGATGCTATCAAATTCTTAAAACAGTATAGTGTTGTTTCTGGACATCCCGATGGGAGTTTCCATCCAGAGAGTGTCGTCTCACGAGTAGAGGCGCTTAAGTTTATTGCCAAAGGTGCAAAATTAGGAATTATTTCCTCAGATTTACCTTTTAAGGATATTGCCGATCAGGAATGGTATACAGATTATGTAGCAACGGCCTTTAGTAAAAACATTGTTGAGGGCTATCCCGATAATACTTTTCAGCCTTCTAAGGGTGTAACTAGGGCTGAATTCATTAAAATGGTTTTGTTAGCGGCAGATATTAAAGTTAACCCTTTTGTAACTCGCGATGTTTATAAAGATGTTCCTATGGATGCCTGGTTTGCCCCTTATATCAAAGCAGCAAAGGATTTAAATATCGTTGATGTGAGAGGAAAACTTTTTAGACCTAATGATGGCATGACAAGAGCAGAAGTGGCCGAAACCATCTATCGACTTGTTGTTTTAAGAGTAAGTGGTAAAGATAAATATAGTTCTGCTCTTAATGTTTCGAGTAGTAAAGTTTCGGCTTATTTTAATTAAAGACGTTAGTAGGCTTATGGTAAGCCATTAAAGGGTATATATAGAGCATGAGTTTAATTTCCTCATGCTTTTTTGAAAAATGTGTATAATATGGCAGTATGTGCTATGTTAAGCGCCCGTAGCTCAGCTGGATAGAGCAGTGCCCTTCTAAGGCAAAGGTCGGCCGTTCAAGTCGGCCCGGGCGCACCATACTCATAAAGCTCAACTTCGCTCAGAACTGGCAGAGCCAGATTCTTCGCCCGTTTCACGCTCGCAGTGAAGGCGGGACAATATAACTTATTTTGTTTATGCATCTTCAAAGCAACGAAAGCATTATCAAAACTTTCCATCATCACTATTTTATTTTCTTGGTGAGAGCTTTAAAAATGGTTGTTATTAGTGTGCCTTTTTTCTTGGTTGCTACTTTTTTTAGAGGAACAATAACGGATAATCAATTGCTTTTAGTTTACTTCGCCATAGGTTTTATTTTTGCCGCACTTATTCCTTACGATCTTATTATATTTTACGCTGATAGGCTTATTGTAACCAACAAACGTATTGTTTACGTTGATTGGCAAGGTATTTTTCAGCGCTCAGAGCATGAAGCTGAATTAAGTGATATTCAAGATATTGCTACTAAAGAGGTTGGACTTCTTTCTTATCTCCCTATTTTCGATTTTGGTAGTTTTGGGTTAGAAACATCATCCTCCA
>CAYMDR010000092.1:0-5298 GCA_964389195.1 uncultured Candidatus Peribacteria bacterium
TTATTTCACTGTTTATGAAAATGCTCGTACCTTTACTCCTTGGGTCAGAAAAAGATCGCGATTGGGCTAAACAAATTACTGACGAATTGGACAAGTGGAATATTCCTTCCAAGGTTCAAGTGGTTTCCGCGCATAAAGTGCCAGAAATGTTAGTGGAAGTTATCGCGCATTATAACAAGTTTGAAGGACAGCTATGTTACGTAACTATCGCCGGTCGTTCCAATGGTTTATCGGGATGCACCGCTGGTTCAAGCGTTCATCCGGTTATTGCTTGTCCTCCGTTTGCTGATAAAGACGATATGATGGTGAACATTAATTCAACACTCCAAATGCCTACGGATACGCCTGTACTTACGGTGCTTGAACCGCAAAATGTAGCGCTTTGTATCGTACGGATGTTTGCTCTCAATAATCCCGAATTAAAGCAAAAATATAGTGAACATCTAAAAAAAGTAAAAAGTTCCTTCACTATTAATTACTAATTATTAATTCTTAATTATAATGAGAGATCCACTTCAAAATATTTCCCCTTTGGACGGACGGTATGACAGTAAAGTGGATGATTTACGCCCGTATTTTTCGGAAGCTGCGTTAATGCGCTACCGCATTTTGGTTGAGGTTGAGTGGTTTATCTTTTTGAGTAATCAAATTAAGTTGGACGGTCTTAAAGTATGGCGAGCTTCTGAACTTAAACAGATTCGGAGTATTTATGAATACTTTGATAATGTGAATGCTAATCGCGTGAAGGCCATCGAAAAAGTGACGAACCATGATGTTAAAGCGATTGAATATTTTATTAAAGAAAATTTAAAAGATACAGCTTTTGAGCCATATTTAGAGTTTATTCATTTTGCTTGTACTTCAGAAGATATCAATAATTTGGCGTATGCGTTGATGCTTAAAGATGCCTGCGTTCATGTGGTGGGACCGGTAACAAGTGCCTTATTGCAGCAACTTTATGCTCTTGCACAGAAGTATAAAAAAGTACCGATGATGGCACGAACGCATGGTCAACCCGCCACACCAACAACGGTTGGTAAAGAGTTTTTGAATACAGTTGTTCGTTTAGAGCGCCAGTCGGTGCAACTTAAAACTTGCGTTGCGAATATTATGGGTAAGATGAACGGCGCCGTGGGAAATTTTAATGCGCATGTTGTGGCTTATCCAAAACTTAACTGGATGGATATAAGCAAGAGATTTATTCAAAATGTTTTGCAATTGCAGGTGAATCTTTATACCACTCAAATTGAACCTCATGATTATATCGCGGAGCTAAGTGATGTTTTGCGCCGCTTTAATATGATTGTGATGGATTTTGATCGTGATGTGTGGGGGTATATCAGTCTTGGCTACTTTAAGCAAAAATTGAAAGAGGGAGAAGTGGGGTCTTCAACTATGCCGCATAAAGTGAACCCCATCGATTTTGAAAATAGCGAAGGTAATTTAGGTTTAGCCAATGCTTTGTTAAGTCATTTTTCAGAAAAGTTACCCATTTCACGAATGCAGCGTGATTTAACCGATTCTACGGTGCTTCGGAATATGGGATCTGCTCTTGCCTATGCTGTGCTCGCCTATAAAAGCTGCCTACAAGGTTTAAATAAATTAGATATTAACCAAGACGGAATCGCTGATGATATTGATGAACAGTGGGAGCTTTTAGCTGAACCTATTCAAACGGTAATGCGTCGCTATAAAATTGAGAAGCCTTATGAGAAGTTAAAGGCTCTTACCAGAGGAAAGAAAGTGAATAAAAAAATTATTCAAGAATTCATAGATACCTTGAAAATTCCAAGTGGTGAGAAAAAGAGGTTGAAAAACTTAAGTCCTTCAACGTATATTGGCCTCGCCGTGGAGTTAGTGGATTCTTATCGGCCTATTTCTTTCAAATAATACTATGATTCTTTCCGATCGCGATATAAAGGCTCGCATGGCTCAAGGTGACATTGTGGTGCAATCTCCAGACGATGATCATTTTGGTAATGTTGGCGCGTCTTCCATGGATTTGCGTCTTGGCAAATATTTTAAAATTTATAACCATTCTAAATACGCCGTGCTTGATCCTTTGAATCCTGAAAGTTTCAAAGATGTGGCGAATTTAGTTGAGATTGATGATGAAAAATCACCTTTTATTGTTCAGCCTGGTGAGTTTGTACTGGGTGTTACTATGGAAAAGATTAAGATTGCGGATGATTTGGTGGCGCGGGTAGAAGGGCGAAGTTCTTTAGGTCGACTTGGTATTATTATTCATTCGACTGCTGGTTTTGTGGACGCGGGTTTTGAAGGAACGATTACGCTTGAAATTACGAATATTAATCGTATGCCTGTGGCTTTATATCCGGGTATGCGTGTGTGCCAGCTTGCTTTTGAACAGATGAGTTCACCGGCGGAAGTGCCTTATCAAAAAAAGAAAACTTCAAAATACCAGGGGCAGCTTTATCCAGAAGAAAGTCGTATTGCTAATGATCCTGAATTTTTGCGAATTGCTTCCCGTCTTGGACGTAATTAGTGTTTTTCCTTTCGTTGTTCTTGACCGAAATTTGTAACGTTAGTACAATTGCGCCATATGAAAACTTTTTCCCCCTCACGATCGCTGATTATTGGAATTGTGATTATCCCTTCCCCAGAGAGGAAAGAGTTTGTTTTGTAAAAATTACTTAACTGCCTTAAGCCTCTCATTGGAGAGGTTGTATTTTATTATACGTTTTTTATGAAAAGTTCACTTTCTGTCGCTCCTGTTACTAAGCCTTTGTATAGTTTACATTGTGTCGCTTGCGGTAAAATCTTTTTAGAAAAGCAGACAGTAACTAACTGTCTTGTTTGTGGTGGAGCCATGGATGTTCGTTATACGCCGGTACAGGTAGCTTATAAAAAGCTTGAACATAAGCTTTCTTATCCTGATAGTTATGCTTTTTTAAAGGCTCATGGGCTTTTGCCTTTGCTAAGTGAAAAATTGGTTTCCTTAAAGGAGGGCAACACACCTTTATTGCATGCTTCGGTTGTGGGGAAGACGGTAGGTCTAAAAAATCTACTATTAAAATTTGAGGGAGCAAACCCTACGGGAGTTTTTAAGGATCGTGGTTCGGTGGTGGAGATTACTAAAGCTTTAGAACTTGGAGCAAAAGCTGTTACCTGCGCCTCTACCGGAAATATGGCGGCTTCGGTGGCTGCTTATTGCGCAAAGGCAAAGCTCCCTTGCTATGTGGTTATTCCGGAAAAAACACCTATGGGCAAACTGGCGCAGGCGATTGCCTATGGTGCTAACGTGCTAAAGGTTCGTGGTGATTATAGTGATTGTGTGCGTCTTTCGGTAGAGATGGCAAAGCATTATAACTATTATTTGGCAGGTGATTATGTGTTCCGTTCAGAGGGACAGAAGGCTATGGCTTATGAACTTTTAAAACAGATGAAAGGAGATGTTCCGGATTGGGTGGTTGTCCCGGTTGGTTGTGGGACGAATTTGTCAGCTATTTATAAAGGTTTTAAAGAACTTTTTGAGCTTGGGTTAACGAAAAAAATACCACGCTTTGTTGGTGTGCAACCTCAGAATGTGCCGACGGTTGTGGCGGCGTGGAGGAAAAAACTAAAGCATTATGTGCCGGTTGTTTCTCCTTTTACGGTGGCTTCCGCGGTTGGTATCGGTACTCCGTTGGATGACGTGAAAGTCTTAAACGCTTTGTATGATTCTAAGGGGGTAGGGGAAACCGCCACGGAAGAGGAGATTCTTGATACGCAAAGAATGCTTGGGAATGTTGAGTCGGTTTTTGTTGAACCTTCGGGGGCTTTACCGGTTGCCGTGCTTAAAAAACTGGTTGCTCAAAAGGTTATTAAGCCTGATGATACGGTGGTGTGTGTGTTGACCGGTAATGGTTTAAAAGACACGCAGTCTATTATGTCCACCGATGTCGATTCACCCGTTATTGAGCCAAGTTTACATGAATTGAAAAGGTATTTTTCTTTGGGTCTTAGCAAAAGGAGAAATGTGTCTTTGGTTGATGACAAGAAAAAGGTGTTATGGAAAACACTTCCCGCAAAACCTGCTTTAAAGTCTCAATTGCAAAGGATATTTACTATGAAGCTTTCAACTTTTGCGCTTGAGGGAGTATATGATCTTTTACAGTCTTTTCAGGAAAAACAAAAAACCATTTGTAAGGGTGATGTTGAATATGCTCTTGAAACGGTTTTAAAGATGCCGGAAGGTATGAAGAAGAAGATGACGGTGAGGGATTTTTCTGTTCATGCTACCCAACATCAAGCTTCAGAGGCGTGGGTTGCTATACTTTTTGGGAATGAGGAGGTGGGGAGTCGCGCTAAAGGTGTGGGGCCGGTAGATGCCATTATTGCTGCGATTAAGGATGCGATTAAAAACAGAGATAAAATCGGTGCCCAACTGACCTATTATAATGTTGAAATTAATACGAGCGGTGCAGACGCGGTAGTAGAGGTTCATTTAAGTTTGAAGGGAGCTAATGGTATTGAGGTTACTGGTGAGGCCGCTTCGCCAGATGTTATTGTTGCTTCGATTAAGGCTTTTGAAAACGCCTATAATCTTTTAGATTATAAAACAAACCAACAGAAAAAGGTTCATCGTACTTAAATTTTTGTAATATATATGGCTAAAAATACTCTTACCGGTGCTCAAATTATTTGTGAATCACTCATAAACAACGGGGTTGATGTTATGTTTGGTATACCTGGTGGTGCCGTATTGCCTTTTTATGATGCGCTACCCCAGTATCCGGCTATCCATCATGTATTAGTGCGTCATGAACAGGCTGGGGGGTTTGCCGCAGATGGTTATGCTCGAGTGCAAAAACGGGCTGGGGTTGCTCTTGGTACTTCCGGGCCGGGCGCGACCAATCTTTTAACGGCGATTGTTAATGCGGCTATGGATTCGGTACCGGTAGTTTTTTTGACCGGCCAAGTTTTATCTACTGTGATGGGCAGTGATGCTTTTCAGGAAACCGATATTTTAGGTATGACTTTTGCCACGGTGAAACATAGTTATGCGGTTTTTGATACTAAAGATATTGCTTCAACCCTTAGTGAGGCTTTTGCTATTGCGGAACACGGCCGTCCTGGACCAGTGCTGGTGGATATTACCAAAGATGCTATGCAGATGAGCGCGGATTATGTTCCAGTACCGAGGCCAGTTATTGCCTCCGGACATAAACTCCCAAAGAGTAATTTTAAGCAGCAGCTTCAACAGTTAGAAAAACTGTTGTCCGATCCTAAAACCAAGCCGGTGGTGATTGTTGGGCATGGGGTTACGCTAGGCAATGCCTCTGAAGATGTTAAACG
>CAYMDR010000093.1:0-5252 GCA_964389195.1 uncultured Candidatus Peribacteria bacterium
TGATGGTGTCGTTGTAGGACCTACTGGGATTCAACAAATGAAGTCGGAATCAAACCTAGCTGATTTTTGGGGAATTAGGAAGCGGACTATCAATTACTCCAAGCATAGCTCCTCGCCTTTCCAATCTTAATTCTTCCAAATTTATATCACCACCTCTATGGAAAACGCGGCAATATGATTGTTGCCTGTATTGAGTGGTCATATCATTTCTACCATTTCCGGTTACCTCACGACCATCAATATATAAGCCAGATGTTAGTGCAGCACAGGCCTTTGCAACTTCAGGGGCAATATTTGCCCGTCTTGAGTACATAAGGCAATGAATTTTAGCTGCTGTATTTGCATTATCATTTGAACTTATACTTTCACCCAGTTCTACATCGCTTTGGTACTGTACGGTAACTTTATGGGGAAAAGCTTGATCAAGTCTAAAGCCAATGATCTCTTCCATTTGTTTTAGTGTTTCCTTTATTTCAGGGGCAATGCTTATAACCAATGGATTTCCAGCGGCAATTGAGGCAAAAGTTTTCCCTAAAACATCAATGATATTGTCACCTGCACTTATTCTTAACATAACTTTTCCGATTGCTTTTGATTCTACCCAATCGTTTTGACCAATAATTTGTGGCCCAGGGGTGGCGCGCTTTTTGGAAAAATATTTTCTTTCAGTATCGAGATAGTGTTGTCCAGCGTGGTAAGCTGCTGCTAATTGTTGCTGTATTTCTTCATCGGTATAGGTTTTACTACCAATATTTATCCTTGCAGTATTTCCTGTGTTTCTTCTTCGTTCTTCATGCCTTACTGCAAGTCTTTGCAGTACATGGCTCAATCCGGTTTTATCTTCTGCTACTGGTACTTTTTCATATTTTGACTTAATTCCAGTTTTTTTCCTTAATGCACCATTCATTAATAAAAACTCAATACTTCCTGTCGGTGCACCGTGTGCCCCACGATGAGAATCACCAACGCCGTCACCAAAAAGTTGCTGAGCAAGAGCTGCCGTGGGACCTCGCACACCCATGTAAAGGTTGCCGGTATGCCAGTTGTTAATAGCATGGATTTGCGCTGTATCGCTGGTACTTAGTAATGCACCAGTTAATGTACCTGGTAAAGTTTTTATCATATCAATGGCACTGGGTATATCACCATCAATTTGCATAATAGTAACATCCGGTGCAAAAATTTCTTCTAATTGGGCGAAATCAAACTTTGTCCAATCAGTTACTTCCCTAAGACTTGGAAAATCTGCATCAGTTAATTCTGGATTAGTACAACTTTCTGGTTTTTCTGGTTTTAAAAGCCAGCTCTCTCCTGGTCTTAAATTCATACGTGCTTGGTAGAAAGGGTCGCTTGGATCGGTACGTTTTTTAGATAATGGGTTACCATCAGCATGAATATCGAAAGGTGTACTTATTAACATTTCCATCATGATATCTTTTAAGATTGCTTTAAATTTTCCCATATCGACATCCTTAGTGGCTATTACAGCCACTGGTTTAGAACACTTCTGTCCCCCAAAACCACATATGCTTTTAGCAATAATTACAGCAGCATCTTCTAATTTCACCGTCGAATCTAAAACAATAATATTGCGCCCACCTGTTTCTGCTAGTAAATCTAGTTTGGGATTTTGACGATGAATAGTAGCTGCAATCGCTGTACTACCTGTGAACCCTCCTCTTTCTGCATCTGGATGGCTTGTTAAATAGGCAGCTTTTTTGTTATCGCATGGCAAAAAGATTAAGGCTTCTTCGGGTACGCCGGCCTCATGTAAACATTTGACCATTTCATATGTTGCTAGGATTGCTTCTTCATCTTCACCGCCGGATGGTTTTACAATAACTCTATAACCGGCAAGTAAACGAGCAACAATGTGTACAAGCGGTATAGCTTGTGGGAAATTCTTAGGACAAATAACCAATGCCGTACCATTACCTTCATGGCTAAGATCTAGATCATTGTTATTTGCTAAAAACTCACGCAATTGAACAATGCTTAAATGTAGAAAGTCTATAGCTTCATTCACTTCTCCATCAGCTTCTGGAAGAGCTTTACCAATATTTAGCATTAAGGCTTTTATAAGCTCGTCTCTTTGCTGAATCAGTTTTGGCATAGCGGCACAAAGTATATCTGCTCTCATAAGGGCTGTTTTTTGCCCCCACTTAGTAGGATCCTTTTTGGCAATATCAAAAGCATGATCAATATCTTGAGTATCAGCATACTCAACATTAGCAAGTACCACATCAGGTTTGGTACGTCCTTTTACGGCAACATTTCTCCTTGCAGAGTTTTCAGCAAAAACCGCAGTAGAAAGAGGTATGGGTAAAGCATCTTCTGATGTTACATCTCTAACATCTGCTATTAATCCTTCTGCCCACTTACGCACTTCAGGGGCTTTCCAGTCTGCTGATGCCATCATCTTGAAGTCAGCAAGATTGCTTGGTGTAACTATTTTTTCGCAAGAACCACGATTTGATCTTCTGCCTGGTTGAAGGGGATAATTGTCAGCGGTTTTGTTCGTATGATAAGCCTCCACAGCGGCTAAATATCCATCAGTTACTTGTCCACCTATGAACTCGTCTGAAGCGGGTGAATAGAGGGATCTATCTTTTACAAAATGAGGATGCTTGGGATCATGGCCAACCAGTTCTTGCACGCGGCGTAGATGAAAATCAAAAAGTTTTACAATGTCTTCAAGCGTAATAACAGGAATGTATTCGGAAAAATTTATAGCTGTGAGATTGTATTCTTTGCGCAAATAACGAAACGTTTCTTGGCCTAACATGCCTTTGAGCATGGCAAAACTTACCTTCCCCTTATGTTCAGCAGCAAAAACACCAGCACGAGCCAATTCAATAAGGTTATGCATTAATTTAAAGACATTCATGGTACCTACCGTCAAAGTAGTTTTTCCTTCTAAGATAACGTCCTTTAAGACGTACATAATGCGTAAAAAATTAGCATCAGACTCTACTTTATTGGCTGTTAATGGCGTACGTCCAATACCTGTAATAGAGGCTTCATGTACTTCACCCACTAAATTTGCCCCTCCAACAAGACGAAAACCGATAGGCTCTTCACCCCTAGCTACATCTCTTTTTCGCGATGCTTCAAGTACAGGTTTTACGAGACATTCTTCGGTATCTTGTAGGTAACTTTGAGCTACAATCTTTACTCGTACTTTTGGGAATGCGCGTGATGCCTCCAAAAATGCATTACGAGTCATTTCTAATAAGCCTGACTGTTCTGAATCGATGGTTATTTCTGCCGTTTTACCATTTGGTAAACGATGTTTATCTGCTTCAGCAAAAATTTCTTTTAAAGCCTCTGTTAATTTTTTTTGCGAAGCATTGGTAGCAATAGGTTGATCTGCAAGTGCAACAATCGCTGTTGGTTTAATAGCAAGTTCTTCAGCCCCCGCTCTAATATATTCTTTGTAGCGATCTATAGCTTTCCGTGCTTCCGCCTTAGTTTTAGCTGCTTCCGTGACATGGTTGATGATGGAGCCGATACCTGTTTTTGCTTTTGCCCTTTGCCTGCCTTTTACAATAGTTTCTGCGCTAGTGCCGCTGTCTTCAACATTTACAAAATCCCCCACCTGCCCTCGAACATGGCGGTTTGCAACTTTCATAAAAAGCCCTGGGGCTGCATCTGCAATTTTCGTTATAGCAAGCTTTAGACCCAATTTATCAAATGCCGGTAAAGCTTCTGGGAAACCTATAATTCCTAATACCTCTCTTAACATCGCCAACTGCACAGCTGGGTCAGATGATGTCACCATTCTTACTGGAGCTGAGGCCGCGAAAGTAGCGATATCATGATGCCCTCCAAGCATACCTAATGCTTCCCTTGCTCTTTTATCTCTAGCTGTTAGGGCTCCATCTATACCCTGCATAACTTTCATTGATACACCTATGATCGCTTTTGCCTCTGCTGTTGCTCCATCAGTCATTGATCCTCTTTGCCTAACAGCAGTGAGTGCAGCTTCAATACGAGGATCTAAAGATCCTTCTGTATCTTGTAAAAGTCTTTCTATCCCCTCGTCACTTCCAAATATATTTTCGCCTGGGGTTCCGTCTGCCATGGATAGTAATTATGTGTAGCAAATCTATTAGCCAACATGAGGCCAAGGCAGCAGCATACTAGTTTTTTGTATTTTGTAAAGTTTTTTAAGAATACTGGCTCTCAAGCCTTACTTGTTGCTAAAATTTTTAATTAACTTATATTCTAGCTAGCCTGCATTCTAACAATTAACAATTATGGTTTTTATTGTCGTTCCCCGGAGAAATCTGCTCCAAGAAATGAAGAGGATGCCATATTACCGCAAGGGTTGCTTTGGTTGGCGCTATTTATGGATAGGGTTGGCTGTAACGGTCTTAATGAGCTTATCGCTTTTTATCATTTATCCGGTTTTGATAAGTTTTATTCCTGCTGGAACAAATTATGATACCAAGGAGATACTGACTGGTCTTATTATTGGCGTTTACATTAGTGCTCCAATTCTTGGTTTTTCTATTTATCAGGGACAATTAAATAAAAAAAAGTTTTTGCAGCAAGTTGTTGCCGATACTGTTAGTAAAAAATGGCTATTAGCTGTATCTGCTATTTATGCTCTTGAAAGCAGTGGTATTCGTAAAAACAAAAAGATGCAGCAAGCTTTAGAACGGCTTGATTTTGGCTCTTCTATGATCAACGAAAAAATTAATAGCGCAGCACTTCTTAAAGAGTGGAATATTGCTGATAAAGCATCTCTACTGAAGTATATGGACGGAATTTTATTAGAAACAAAGAAACAGGATTATAATGAAGAGCTTTTGGCTTGGGATTTAATTCGCCTTTGTAATTTGGCCAGAATTGGCTATCAGGCCGATATTTTAAATGATACAGAGGCTTGGGCATATATAACAAAAACTGCAAAACCTCTTCAAAGTGCGTTCCATTCATGGAAAGCAATGAGCGATAGCTGGAAAAAAGGTCTTATTGCCAATAATTGTAAAGAAAAACTGCAGACTATTTATGCTCCGTTGTTTAACTGGCTAGAAACAAATGAGCAAAGTCCTTGGCAAAAATTGCCGTGGAAAACTTTAATCTAATTTCCACACACCGGCAACGGCTGAGAGGTGATTTCCGTTCCGTAATGTACGGTTAAGTAGTATTTTTTCTTGGCGGGGTCGATGGCAATACCAAGGCCGATCTCTTTAAAGCGCGAGTTGACGATGCTGTCGTAGTGAGCGGTGTAGCTTTTACCTTTT
>CAYMDR010000094.1:0-5244 GCA_964389195.1 uncultured Candidatus Peribacteria bacterium
TAATACGGAGTTCCAGATTAGATCTAATGCTATGCATTTAGATGCTGAGTACGGTATCGCCGCTAAATATTGCCGCAGACAAAGTGAACAAAAAAATGTTTTGGAGGTAGAGGATAAACGCTCCGATTGGGCAGCCAAAATTCTAGAGATGCAAGAGGAGGAAAAGGTGGATCAGGAGTTTATTGAAGATCTTAAGTTGGATATTTTCCGTGATCGTATTTTCGTTTTTACACCCACCGGTGACGCTATTGATCTACCGCAAGATGCAACCTGTATCGATTTTGCCTATAGCATTCATACGCAAGTGGGGCATCATGCCTTGAAGGCCGATGTAAATGGCATCTTATTGCCTATGAATACCACTTTGCATAATGGCGATACGGTGGGCATTATTGTTTCGGATCTGCCGAAAGGACCAAACCGTTCGTGGTTGGCGTTTGTAAAAACAAATTTTGCTAAGCATCGTATTCGTGATTATTTTAAAAAAACGTCTCGGGAAGAAAAACTTAAAAGCGGAAAAGCACTTTTACAAAAAGGTTTAGATCGGGCTGGAAAGGGTTTAATTAAAGATATTCCACAGAAAAAAATTAAAGCTTTTGCCGCCATGCACCCAGGCTGCAATGGGCTTGATGATATTTTAATTGCCATTGGCGAAGGGGTGCTTCATCCTGTGGATCTTATTAATTTTATTGGCAAAAAACATTCACCTTTACCTCTTTCTAAAAAGGTTAAACATAATCTACCTACTACCGTAATCATTAAAGTTGTCAGTAAAAATGTGCCGGAGCAGCTGGAAAAGATCTTGCAGGTTTTAGCACAAGCTTCTCTTCAGCCTTTTAAAATAAAAACTTTTAGCTCTTTTTTTAAAAAGGATTATGTTTGCAAGTTATCCTTACAGATTAATGATTTTGCCCAATTATCAACGCTTTTTGAAAGCCTTGAGCAGATTGAAGGGGTAAAAACGGTGGAAAGACTTTTTTGGCAACGTAAGCTGGTATTCTTTTGGGGCTGTTCCCTTACTTTTGCCCTTTGGGCGGCTCACCCTTTTATCTTGTATTATATTACCACGCAGGTTTCTAACCAGTGGGATCCACTGTATGCCAGTATTTTGAATTATGTGGGCATATCGATGCTTTTTATTATGTTGTCTTTATTGAAAAACTTAACCCAAAGAAGTTTTCCAGAGCTGCGAGAGACAACCGGTTTTTGGGGTATGACTTTTATTTTGAGTATGTTCGCCCTAGTCACGCTTTTTGCCGAAATCTATTTTTTCAAACTGTATTTTTCCTGGATGCTTATTTTAGGGATGGCTTTACTGGTAGTCGGCTTACTAGTAGCAGGATATTCGCATTATCGAGAGAAGCTTAAGGGGAAGATTTAAGGGGAGAAATATCATTTTTTTAACATTATTTTTCATGGTATCTTAAGGCATCCTATGGTGAGTCTTTAAAGAATACCATGGGTGAAATTTTGTATAGAGATGAGGATGCCCCCGGTGATACACAGGCCGAAGCTGGCAACGGGCAGACGGCAGCTTCTATGCAAGTAGAGCAACCCTTAATGCTTTATGCGGCGGTAGAAAGTGCTGGCTATACCTTGCACGATCACAATTTGCGCGACCAAAGGAATGGCAATGGTATAACTTGGTACAACCATGGCGATACCTGGAAAGGTTCAGGCTTAACTGTTGTGGAAACTTCCGCAGAAAGGATGCCGGAACCGGAGCACGCCGACAAAGATGTTGAACGTTTTTTGGAAAAATATGCCACTACGGCCACGGCATCGAGGATTATGCGTATTCAAAAGATGCTATCGACCGGCTTGAATTTACCCATAGATTACGAACCAACGACCGCCGGTTATTATGAATTGATTGCCAAATGGGAGGCCTACTATGGTGGGTGTATCGCTTTGCCGATGATGGCGCGGGCGCTGGGTTTTAGCAGTATCGAGGAGTTGCTGTTTAAGGAGGATGGCACGCCGCGCCGTATTTTGAGCATCGGTTTTGGCTACGGCGACGACCTGAGAATGGTGGACGCGGCGAGGAGGAAATTGCGGCCACTAAAACTGCTTGAAAAAAGAATTCATGCTGATCCTTCTTCTCAAGAGGAGATTGCCCGGGAATTTATTCGAGATATGAAACAAAAAGTTGGCGTGGCTCTCCGCACCCCCGACCCGCATCTGCTGGGCATCGATCTTACCCGGACATTTCCTGAATTACTCCGTGCGGAAGGGATTCCGGCGGTGCAGCATGATATTTGCGCTGATGATCTTTTTGCGCACCCGCTCATCCACGAGGGCGAGTGGGATGTGGTGATTTTTGTTTTGGGGTTTGATCGAGTGCATGATTTTGCTAAGGCTTGCCAAAATATCAGGGGTCTCTTACGAAAAGGCCAAAATCCAAAGGAAAATGGCCGTTTTTTATTTGCGTTGCCCAATGAGATTACCAATGTTGGCAGTGTGGGCAATATCGTTTTTTGGGATAAAGCTACCGATCCGCGCGGGGCGTGGGTCTCTAGTGATACCAATGAAGTGCGGCTGCAGGCGTCTAAAGCCTTTGCGGCAGAGGGTTTGGAGACATTATGGCAGGAGGGGCAGCCCTATGTTTGTTTATCCCCGCACGCTACGGTGGGCATGGCGCGCGATCTGCTTTTGCGACAGGATCAACTGCTAGCGGAAGCCGGCCAGGATCGCTTTAAACTCCAGGTTTTGGCCGATCTTACCGGACGGGACTTCCCGCAAGCAGAAGGCTTTATTACTCCCAAGCGCCAGTATCGCCCAGAAGACGCCGTTATTATCCCCGAAGTTTTTGACCTGACGCTGTATGGTGGGCGGTAGGTTTGTGAGGGCAGACTCTAATCCGTGAACATGCAACTCGCTTATTTTTTTAAGCCTGTCGATCTCTCTTGCAAAAAAAGTATTATATGTGTAAATTTGGCCTTGAGAATAATTTATATATATGTCAATTCCAGTATGAGACGTATTGATACTTTACCTTCATTAGGAGCGGCTCCAGTTCCTACTCCAGAACAATTAGCGGAAATTGCCGCAAAAGATGCTGCCAGGGCGGTTAGAGTTGTCAGTGCCTCTGAAATTACTCCTCAAGTTACCGCAACACTTGATCCGGCATCCGCACCAGCCTCAGGCATGATAAAGGCGCAAGCTCCTGCCCCAAGCGGTTCAAACTTGATTGGTCAAAGACCTGCCCGGCCAGATACAACTTATAGCGTCCCTGGTGACCATATGCCTGCAGATGTTGTAAAAGTTTCTGCATCTATGAGTGAGCAGATTGCTCGTCGTGTGAGAAGTACCCAAGCGCAAGAGCCACTCGCCAAAGAAGAAGAAGCTCCTGTAGCACAACGTCGACCATTAGCATCTACCAAGCCGTGACCCGCTTCTTCTGGAACTGCTTTAAGTGGCGTACCGTCCACACCTTTTGCCCAAATAATTCTAGCGCCGGCTGATAAAAAATAGGAGTCTTTTTTCTCATCTTATTTTCCCCGCCAAAGATGTTTCAATAGAAAAAATTCGGCGGTGGTAAGGATGATGGTTATGATTGATACTACCAATTTTGCGACTGGCTTTGGATCGCCATCTAGTACTTCATCAAATGGTATGGAGTGAACTAACGTAATGAGGCAAAACATGATCAATAAAAGCAGTATTACGGCAACTAGCCAAAGACCAAGTTTCCATATAAAAAAGAGGATTTTTTTAGTCATGTTTTCTTTATTGGAGAGGACATTTTTATGGTATGAGCAGAGGAAAGATAAGTCAATTCCTGCATGAAAATAAGAAATGTCCATAAGGGATGCTCTGCTATGCGCGGGCACGCCGCTAAGGTGTGCGTGCAACTCAATCTCACTCCACCCCAAACGTCAGTCGTATTACCCCCGGTCCCACATACTGAAACGTCCGAATCTTAAGCGTACCAATTTCACTGGTATTTTCCACATGCGGGTAGCGGCAAGGGGTGATCACATCTGCGCCGAATTTTACCAGGCGGACGGTGGCAACGTCTTCGGGCAAGCGATGGAGGGAGTAGGTTTTTTGAGCTTCCTCTAGGCTTATTTCTTCAAAGGTGGGCGCGCGATTTTCGGCGATGATGTCGTTGGCTCTTTTTTCGGCTGCGGCGATGATCTCTTCCAGCGGCAGCTTTAAAGCCAGCTCGCTTGGTATTTCATAATCGCATCTAACCTTATTGCCCTTAAATCTGGAATCGATGATTTTGCCCTGAAACAAATTCCCAAAAACTGCAGTCAGGATATGTTCGGCGGAGTGTTGGCGGGGGTCGAGGGGCATGAGTAAAGTAATTCTAATTATTTATAAATATTCAAAACCGCTAGCCACGTTAAACCTGCTTCACGAAGATATCTACTGGCTCTTGTCGTGACTTTTGTTATAAAGGAATATTCTGAGCTGTCGATGGTGTGGAGCACTTCAGCGGGGAAAGCGATGCCTTGAATGCCTATCTTTTGGCATTGAAAGAGAAGTCGAGGTAAATGGAACCCCTGGGAAACAAAGATAACGCTGCGGTTTTCGGTATGTTGTTTTTTTTCATATGAGCAGGTGTCTGTCGTTTTGACCGCCTGGGTATCGATCTCAATGAGACTCGCTTCTACACCCTCTTTTTGAAGATATTGCGCCATGATGTTGGCTGCATTTTCGGTATTGGAGACAACTATTTTTTTACTTTTTCCTGCTGTTACAATTGCCTTTCCGGCATCGAGTCTTTCTTTCAGGAGCGGCGTGACTTCGCCATCTTCCGTAACGTGGGCACCAAAAATAATCACCGCGTCAGATACCGGAAGTTGGTCGATAGAATCAATAATATTGGAGCGATTGCTTATCATGATTATCGCTAGGGGGAGCCAATATATAACTACTAAAATTAGGACGGCTAGAATGATTTTTTTAGAGGTTTTGGTTGGCATAGGAGGTAATAAAAGTCTGCCCGGGCAGGGATTGCGAGTTGCGCGCGCAACTCACTCTATTCTGCAAAAGTCTGCGCGCGCAGACTTTTAGGATCGATTTTTGCTTTATATAAGCCATTTCCATTTGAGGTGCTTGACTTGCATGGGAAAAAATATTCAAGCGAGTTGCGCGTGCAACTCGTTCATTTTGAATAAAGCTCGAAAGCTTCTTCCAGGTTTTTTATTGCTTCTTTTTTAGTTTTTCCAAAACTAGAAACTTCTACATTCAGGCATTGTGGAAGATAATATTTGCCTTCCTTCCTGTTAGCGT
>CAYMDR010000095.1:0-5226 GCA_964389195.1 uncultured Candidatus Peribacteria bacterium
TGACGCATATCGTCGGCTTTATTTTGCAGCCAAGGGGATTCAAGAGATCGTTCTTGCCTCGGCGCATAAATTGAATAAAGAACAGGAAAACGAATTAGTGGAAAAACTGCAGAGTAAAAAAGGGAAGGCTATTAGTGTGCGTTTTAAAGAAAATCCAGATTTAATCGGAGGTATCCAAATTTATGAGCAAGGCTATCTTACTGATTACTCGGTAAAAAATTATTTAGCGGAGCTTAAGAAAAAACTTTTACATATTTAAATTTTAACATTCGGACCTATGCAAATTAACGCCAAAGAGATCACGGAGATGCTCGAAAAACAGTTAGAGCGAATGGACTTTACGCCTGACCAAGTGGGAGTTGGTACTATCATTACCATTGGTGATGGTGTAGCCCAAGTGAGCGGACTTGATAATGTAAAGATGGGCGAAATGGTGGAGTTTCCCGGCGATACGTATGGTATGGCGATTAATCTTCGTGAAGATGGCGTCGGTTGTATTTTATTTGATCAAGGTAAGCATCTTAAAGAGGGTGATACCGTAAAAAGTACCGGCCGCGTGATGGAGGTTCCTGTTGGTCCAGAACTTACCGGACGCGTGGTTAACGCTCTTGGCCAACCGGTGGATGGCAAAGGTCCTTTAAAAACTAAAAAATTCCGCCCTATTGAAAACAAAGCGGAAGGTGTTATTCATAGAAAATCTGTAAACACTCCTTTACAAACAGGTATTAAAGCTATTGATGCCATGATTCCGATTGGTCGTGGCCAACGTGAGCTTATTATTGGCGATCGTCAGATTGGTAAAACAGCGATTGCAATTGATGCGATTATTAACCAAAAAGGCCAGAACGTTCATTGTTTTTATGTGGTGGTTGGCCAAAAACAATCTACGGTGGCGAATGTGGTAACGAAATTAGAAGAGTCTGGTGCGATGGCCTATACTACGGTGATTGTGGCTACGGCTTCGGATCCAGCGGCTTTGAACTTTATTGCTCCTTACGCGGGCTGCGCTATGGCTGAAGATGTTATGTACAGCGGTAAAGACGCGTTGATTGTGTATGATGATCTTTCTAAGCACGCGTGGGCTTACCGTGAAGTATCATTGTTGTTACGCCGCCCACCAGGTCGTGAAGCTTACCCGGGTGATGTATTTTATCTGCATTCTCGTTTATTAGAACGTGCTTCCCGTTTATCCGATGATTTGGGTGGAGGATCTTTGACGGCTTTGCCTATTATTGAAACGCAAGCGGGTGATGTTTCCGCTTATATTCCTACGAATGTTATTTCGATTACGGATGGGCAGATCTTTTTGGAAGGTGAACTTTTTTATGCGGGTAAACGTCCTGCTGTGAACGCTGGTATTTCCGTATCCCGTGTGGGAGGATCCGCGCAGATTCCGGTGATGAAAAAGGTTGCCGGTAACTTACGTTTAAGTTTGGCGCAGTTTAGAGAATTGGAAAGTTTTGCCCAGATTGGATCTGATTTGGATCCACAAACCAAAGCTGCGATTAACCGTGGCCAACGTATCGTGGAAGTATTAAAACAACCACAATACAAGCCACTTCCTGTGGTTAAGCAGATTGAAATTATTTATGCTGTAAATGCCGGAATGCTTGATGATATTGAAATCCCAATGGTAAGTGATTTTGAAAGTAAGCTCTATAATTTCATGGGGGTAAATCACAAAGCACTTGAAGAAGAGTTAGTAATAGCAAAGAAATTAACTCCAGAATTGGAAGGACAATTAAAAACCGCTATCTTAGATTTTAAAGCTGGATGGCAAAAATAATTTATTTTTATGGCATCACTTAGAGATATAAAACTCAGAATACGGTCGGTTAAATCCACGCAAAAAATTACGAAGGCGATGGAGATGATTGCTGCGTCTAAGATGAAACGAGCTCAGACTCAAGCCTTAAAAGGTCGTCCGTATCTCACCAAGCTGAAGGAGATTTTAGCTGATATTATCTTTTTGAGCGATCCCCGTTTAAAGCATCCTTTATTAGAAAAAAGAGCGGAGGTTAAAAAGGTTGGCTATGTGTTTATCACAGCGAATCGTGGACTTTGCGGAGCTTATAATACCAATGTTATTCGCACGATGTTGGAAATTTTAAAGGAAAAGAATGATAAGGAAGAGATCGTTCTGACAGTAGGTAAAAAGGGACGACAAGCCATGGAACGGATCGGTAAAAATATTTTGGCTGACTTTGAAAATATTTCCGATAAGCCAAGTTTTTTGGAAACATTGGGTATCAGCAAGATTATGACGCAGGATTTCCTGGATGGAAAATTGGATGAGGTGTATATGGTGTATAACCACTTTTACTCAGCGCTTACGCAAAAACCGGTGGTGGTAAAATTATTACCGGTGGAACCGACTCATGATCTTTTGAAACCAACTAATAAACGTAACTATATTTTTGAACCTAAAAAAGAACAAATTCTGGATGAACTTTTGCAGCGTTATGTGCAAACGATGGTGTATCAAACGGTATTAGAGGCGGTGGCATCGGAACAAAGTGCCCGTATGTTGGCGATGAGACAAGCGACGGATAACGCTGGGGAAATCGTTGATAACCTCACATTGCATTATAATAAAGCTCGCCAGACTAAGATTACCAAGGAAATTTTGGAGGTAGTAGCGGGGAGTCAGGGATAATTATAAAGCTTTGGCGCCGTGCGCCCACAATTATAAATAATTTTTAATCGATATCATTATGGCAAAAGGAAAAATTACTCAGGTTATCGGTCCAGTCGTGGATTTTGCTTTCTCGGCCGAGGAGATGCCTAAAATTTTCGAAACGGTAGAGGTAAAGATGGGCGATCGAACGCTCGTAGCTGAAATCCAACAGCATTTGGGTGATGGCGAAGTGCGTGGAATTGCTATGGATTCTACGGATGGTTTAGTGCGTGGCCAAGAAGCTAACTCTACTGGTAAAAGTATTAACGTGCCGGTAGGTGAAAAAGTATTGGGAAGACTTTTGAATGTGCTTGGTGAACCGATTGATAACTTGGGTGCTATCGATGCTGAACGATGGGAAATTCATCGTCCTGCTGCAACGTGTGCTGATCAATCTTCGCAGACAGAAATTTTTGAGACGGGCCTTACGGTTGTAGATTTGATTTGTCCTTTTGCTAAAGGAGGTAAAGTCGGTCTATTTGGAGGAGCCGGAGTTGGAAAAACGGTTTTGATTCAAGAGTTGATTCGTAACATCGCTAAGGAACATGGTGGATTTTCCGTATTTGCTGGGGTTGGAGAACGTACTCGTGAAGGTAATGATCTTTGGAATGAAATGAAAGAGTCAGGCGTTATTGATAAAACGGCCTTAGTGTTTGGTCAGATGAATGAGCCACCTGGTGCTCGTTTACGTGTGGCTTTAACAGGTTTAACGATGGCTGAATATTTCCGTGATGTGGAAAAACGCGATGTACTTTTGTTCGTTGATAATATTTTCCGTTTCTCCCAAGCGGGTTCTGAGGTATCAGCGCTGCTTGGACGTATGCCATCGGCCGTAGGTTACCAACCAAATTTGGCTACGGAAATGGGTGGATTACAAGAACGTATCACTTCTACCAAAGATGGTTCCGTTACGTCCGTACAGGCTGTATATGTGCCAGCGGATGATCTTACCGATCCGGCTCCAGCTACAACCTTTTCTCATTTGGATTCTACGGTAGTACTTTCCCGTGCGCTTTCTGAGCAAGGTATTTATCCTGCGGTTGATCCTTTGGATTCAACTTCCCGTCAGCTTGATCCTAACGTAGTGGGTGAAGATCATTATCGTACCGCTCGTGAAGTTCAACGTATTTTGCAACGCTACAAGGATTTACAGGATATTATCGCGATTTTGGGTATCGATGAACTTTCTGAAGATGATAAAAAATTGGTGGCACGCGCTCGTAAGATTCAACGCTTCTTGTCACAGCCTTTCTACGTAGCGGAACAGTTTACGAATATTCCTGGTCAATACGTAAAGATTAAGGATACCGTTCGTGGCTTTAAAGAGATTATTGAAGGTAAGCACGACGACTTAAACGAATCGGACTTCTACTTAGTTGGTACAATAGAACAAGCCCGGGAGAAGCACGAAAAAGCCCTAGCAGAAGCAAAAAAATAAATACTCTGTGTGTTCGGAGGGGCATCCCTCTGAACACAATCGACCTCGTCGCAACGAGGTGTGTGAAGAGGGATGCCCCTCCGAACATCACTAACTTATCTTTATGTTTCATCTCACCATAGTTACGGCGGAAAAAACGATTTACGAAGGCGACATTAAAATGTTAGTTGCTCCTGCCGTGGATGGCGAAATTGGTATTTTAACCAACCATCACCCAATTGTTACCAAGCTTGGTCCTGGTGCAATTCGTATACAGTTTGAAGATGGGAAGGAAGACCGTTTGTTTACCAGTGGAGGCTATTTAGAGTTTAACAGCAATAAAGCTATTTTATTGGCCGATGTAGCTGAGGATCTGGAGGCTATTCAAGTAGAAGAGGCTCGCTCTGCCCGTATGCGTGCTCAGGAATTACTTAAAGGCGCTAAAGATGATGTAGAGTTTGAAAAGCTAGAGGAAGAACTGCGCGCGCAAATGCTGCGTGAACGGCTTGCGGATGTTGCCAAGTATAAGAAGAGTAGCTAAGCTATTATTATTTTAGGTCAAATCGTCTTCTGGAGGAGCTTTGAGAGGCGTAGATTTAGGTGGCGGTGAATCTCCCCCGGCTCTTACAGGTTGGCCACTTTTGCGGGCACTAAGCTCATTTTGTAGTTGGCGTATGGCATTGTCTAGAATGGCCGCGTCCTCTTCTTTTGGAGAGTATTTTTCTGCCTTCACCTCCTGAATAATTTCTTGCAAGCGCGTATTTTCTTCGACTTTAATTTGTTCTGTAGTTTTTACCGGTGTTTCCGCAAGTTTAGTCTTAAGCGATTCAATCTTAGCAACTTTTCCTTCAATTTCTTCATTACCGGTAGTTGTTAACTTCTCGCTATCTTCTTCAAGCTGAATATCAACTTTAGAGGTTGGCTTATCTTGAATACCTTGGATGTGGTAGCCGGTAGATTTATTTTTCTCTTGAATGCTACTGAAAAGCTTCGCGAGTTCTGCAGGGCTTAATTTTCCCATCTTTATTTCTAATAATCTACCAAAATTGGCTACGGCATTGCTTTGCATATTGGCCTCTTCTGTTGATAATGTTTTACCTAAAGTGCTTTCTGTAGCTTTTGCCCATATATC
>CAYMDR010000096.1:0-4763 GCA_964389195.1 uncultured Candidatus Peribacteria bacterium
CCTATGGAGGTTGCGCCTGGTGACGAACAGAAAATAGCTCTTACCTATAAGCTTCCTTACACTTTAAATCTTATGCCTGTAGATAGTTATAAGCTCTTTGTCCAAAAACAGCCCGGTATCAACCAGAGTAATTTACAGAAAAAAATCTTCTTAAAACCGGGTCTTGGCAGTTACAAAGAATATCCGGAAAACTTATTCAAGCAGGATGAAAACGGTGATATTACTTTTAAGGGTTTACTAGGAAAAGATCTGTATCTTTCAGCTTTAGTTGGCAATTAAGGCTTTAATATTTACGTCCAAATCTCCGTTCCAATTCGTCAAAACTCATGGTAATCATTGTTGGTCGTCCATGTGGGCAGGTATATGGTAGGGCAAGAGTCTGTAATTTTTTTAAGAGTGCTACCTGTTCCTCATGACTTAAAGGATCACCAAATTTAACAGCTGAACGACAAGCCATATAAATTAAAGCTTTCTCTTTTCGATTCTGTACATCACCTTTTTGTGCCTGATTTTTCATATCATCAATAAAACCCAGCAGCACCATTTTTATATCCTGTTTTATCAGAAATTGAGGAACACCATAGACCGCAAAAGTATTGCCACCAAAAGCCTCAACTTCAAAACCGATATTTTTTAAAGTTTCCATATGCTCATTCACAATCACAACGTCAGCATACGATAACTCAATATTTAAAGGCAAAAGTAGAGGCTGCACTGCTTTATTTTTTAGCTCAAATTGTTCAACAATTTCCGTATAACGTATGCGCTCATGCGCCGCATGCTGATCAACAATAATAAGTGCAGCGCCTTGCTGGCACAAAATATAGGAGTTGGCAATTTGGGTAAGAGGGATGATTTCGTTCTCATCTTTTCGCTCATTATTTTGAGTTAAAGCTGGAGTCATGGGTTCTGCAAACTGCTCAGTAAAATCCATCGCCTCTTGAATGGTTTTTTCTTTATTTGGTACAACCTTTTCCATATAAGTTACAAGCGTATGGTCTTGTAAAGTAAGCCCCTGTGGAGCCTTTTGTTGCTGATAGTTTAGAGCATCTCCATGGGTGATTTTTGGAGCTAAAATATGTTTTTCTAGAGCCATTTTGCAAGCTTGTAGTACAATTTTAAAAATCTCTTTTTCATCGCTAAAGCGCACCTCTAATTTACGAGGATGAACATTTACATCCACTAATTGAGGATCAATCGTGAAATACAATAAAAATACCGGATACTTTTCCTTTGGTAAAAGCGAATGGTAACTTTGTTTCACCGCATAAGAAAGCACATGTGACTTTACCTCTCGCCCATTTACAAATAAATATTGGCTACTTCGGCTAGACCTGGCAATCGATGGTTTTCCAATAAAACCATCTAAACGAATATCACTATGACCATAAAAAATTGGCACTAAATCATCAGTAATACCACGTCCTAAAAGCGCTCGTACTCGAGAAAGTAGATCCTCTGTTGCAGGCAAATCAAAAATAACTTTGTGGTCATGTACCAATTTGAAAGCGACATCTGATCGAGTTAAAGCAACTCCTGTAACGGTATTTATAATGTGATGAAATTCTGCGACGGCATTTTTTAAATATTTTTTTCGGGCAGGTGTATTAAAAAATAAATTACGCACCTCAATTTGTGTACCCTCTGGTGCGCCAATCGCAACATTTTTTGTAATCTTACCTCCCTCAGCCATCACCAAAGTTCCCTCAATTTCCCCGTGCTCTTTCGTTTGTAATGATAGGCAACTTACCGCCGCAATACTTGCAATCGCTTCACCCCTAAACCCCAATGTATGAATCGAAAACAAATCTTCCGATGTCGAAATTTTACTGGTTGCATGCCGTTCAAAAGCCAACAGCGCATCATCTTTATCCATACCGCTACCATCATCGGTAATACGCAAAAAGCCATCGCCACCTTTTTCCACTTCTATAATAAGTCGTTTTGCCCCGGCATCTAAAGAGTTTTCCAATAGCTCCTTCACCACACTCGCCGGGCGTTCCACCACTTCCCCTGCAGCAATTTGGTTAATTAAATATTCTGGAAGGAGTTTAATATTCGACATAAAACAATAAATTAGGACTTCAATTTCTTTTGTACTTCATGCAGTTTTTGCAGCGCTTCGAGTGGCGTCATAGCATTCAAATCCATTTTCTGTAACGCTTCCAATTCAGTTCGGTCTATTCCTTCATGCGCTCGCTCAGCTACAAATAAACCGATCTGTTTTTCATCAACGCGTTTACTGCTATCCATCAATTCTTGCTGAATACCCTTTTCCACAACGCCTTCTTCTAAATCCATTAAGATTTGTTTTGCTTTAGCCGTTACTTCTAAAGGGAGACCGGCTAGTTTCGCCACCTCGATGCCATAACTTCTATCCACCCCACCAGCCAGAATTTTATACAAAAAAGTGATGCCTTCCGCTGTTTCTTTCACCGCCACGGAATAATTAGAAGCATGAGGGAGTTTATCTGCTAGTGCAATAAGTTCATGATAATGGGTGGCAAATAATGTTTTTGCTTGTATCACATCATGCAGATATTCCGTAATCGCCCAGGCAATACTCATACCATCATAGGTGGAAGTTCCGCGACCAATCTCATCTAAAATTACCAAACTTTTTTTCGTCGCGTGCTCTAAAATATAAGCGGTTTCCTGCATCTCCACCATAAAAGTACTCTGCCCTCGTATTAAATTGTCAGAGGCTCCGACTCTTGTGAAAATATGATCCACCAACCCCATTTCTGCCTGTTGTGCGGGTACAAAACTCCCTATTTGAGCCATTAAGCTTATAAGCGCCACTTGCCTTAAAAAGGTAGATTTACCACCCATATTAGGTCCGGTAATTAGCATAAAGCGCTCACCTTCACTCTTAAGTTCCGTATCATTGGCAATAAAACGTCCGGCAAAACTCATTTTCTCCACCACCGGATGGCGACCCTGCACAATCCGCAAAGTATCATCATCCCGAATAACCGGCTTACAATAATTATTCTGCACAGCCACACTCGCAAGCGACATCATTACATCCAGCAGCGCCAAATTTTTTGCAGTATCTTGAATACGTATCACTTCCGCTACCACTTTTTCTCGTACCTCTTGAAAAAGTTTTTGTTCCAAGGCGACAATCTTTTCCTCCGCCCCCAAGACCTTTTCTTCAAACTCTTTTAAGGTCGGTGTAATATATCTTTCCGCATTTACCAGCGTTTGTTTACGAATGTAATAATCCGGAACATTTTTCGTCTGTGCCTTACTGATCTCGATATAATATCCAAAAACACTATTAAAACGTACCTTCAAATTATTAATACCAGTAATGCGAATCTCCTCTTCTTGCAGTTTATGAATAAAACTTTTTCCTTCCCGTGAAATATTTCTTAGGGCATCAAGTTCACTATTATACCCTTCACATATCATACCGCCGTCCGTAATTAAAGCCGGTGGTTCAGCAACAATCGTCTTTTCAATAAGCGCAACAATATCGGGCAAAGGATCAAGCATATCCTGAATGTGTTTTATTAAAACCGCATTTGTTCCATTCAATAAACTTTTTACTTCAGGAATAACCTCCAGCGATGCCTTAAGTCCAATCAAATCTCGAGCATTTCCTTGCCCTAAACTTAGGCGTGCCATCAACCTTTCCAAATCCAAAATCGACTTCAAGCTCTGCTGTAAATTTTCCAAAAGCATCGTATTTTTCACGAGCGCTTCAATAGCATCCAGACGCAATTGGATGGCTTCTTTTTGCACCAAAGGATGGGTTAAAAAATAACGCAACATCCGCCCTCCCATAGCGGTAATTGTTTGATCCAATACCCATAATAGAGCGCCCTCTTTTTTGTTTTCCCGAAGCGTCACTAGTAGTTCCAAATTCTTAAGCGTCGCTTCATCCAAAGGCATAAAATCAGCAATGTCATAAGGCTGCGCTTGTTGAAAATGCTGCAATGCTTTTTTTTGCGTACTCTGTAAATAATCCATCAAAAAAGTCGAAGCCACAGTAGCCGCACTTTCAAAAGTATAAATAAATCTTCTCCCTCTTCCTGGTAAATTTTTTAAAAAATCAGCACCTTCTAAAGTAACCGGAATAATTATTTCAGATGGATCCACTCGTTCGATCTCCATGGCTAAATTTTTTACAGAATCCACGGTCGTCATAAAAAACTCACCAGTGGTAATATCTGCATAAGAAAGTTCAAAATCGCCATTTTTTAGCACGGCCATTACATAGTTATTACACTTTTGCTCCAAAACATTATCATCCAAAGTAGTACCAGGAGTAACCACACGCACAACATCACGCTTCACAATTCCTGGTAAATTTGGATCGGATAATTGCTCACAAATGGCAACTTTTTTACCAAGCTTCGTCAGCTTAGCAATATAGTTCAAGGCCGCATGGTAAGGCACTCCGCACATCGGCGCTTGATTATCGCCTTTACTCCGAGAGGTCAGCGTAATTTGCAGCAAACGTGAAGCCTCCAAAGCATCCTCAAAAAACATTTCATAAAAATCCCCCAGGCGAAAAAATAAAATAGCATCAGGATATTTTGCTTTCATCTCATGATATTGCGCCATCATTGGTGTCATCGCTGCCATTTCCACAGATTTAAAAATTATAACTTTTCTTCCTTAATGGTATCAGCCATCAAGACCGGATAAATATCAATGGCCGGTTCTTCATAAGGATGAACTTTCCTCACGGCCTTTAAAACCTTTGGTAAAATATCAATTCGGCAAAGTACCTCAACTCTTTCCTCCTCAAC
>CAYMDR010000096.1:4773-5174 GCA_964389195.1 uncultured Candidatus Peribacteria bacterium
CATATTGAAACCACGCCAGCCAAATACTTTCGCCTATTCCTTCTGATCCAACATAAGGAACAGCTCCTTTCAAAGCGCGAAATCTCCCAATCCCTTTGCTGGAAAAAGAGCAGCTATCATAATTTCCAAGGTTTCCACAGCCATTTTCAGCCAAAGATCTACGTACGAAATCAGCGTGAGTAACAGGAACAAAGACCACTATTTTTACAAAGCTAGAATCCATAAAAATTGCTAAAAGCAGCAGCATCATAGTCAAAACTACCTAAAAAAGAAAGGGCATCAAACAGTTACGTTTGACACCCTTTTTAAGACTTTTTCCAGATTTTTAAATCAATGTTAGTTAGGAACAGCCGTAGTGGTTCCGGTACTTCCAGTAGGAGGTGTTGGTGGAGGAGTAGGTT
>CAYMDR010000097.1:0-5091 GCA_964389195.1 uncultured Candidatus Peribacteria bacterium
AGAAGAGTTAGAAAACTTCTTTTAAATAAGAGTGAAATAAGAAAGATTCATGAAGAAAATTCACCCCTTAGCAGAATTAGCTCCGCGAGATATTGTCAGTATAGCTATCGTTAAAGAACAAAAAAAAGGAAAAGTGTACTTAGATTTAAAACACCTACCACAAACAAAACTAAAACAAAAATACCCTTTTATTTATAAAAAACTGCTTAACCAAAAACTACATCCTTCAACACAACCTATACCTATTATACCCGCAGCCCATTATAGCTGTGGCGGCATCATAACCAATTTAAAAGGGGAAACAAATATTAAAGATTTATTAGCCTACGGTGAGACAACCTGCACAGGTCTGCATGGAGCCAACCGCTTAGCATCAAACTCCTTATTAGAAGGACTTGTAATGAGTGAACAAATAGCAAAAATACCTTTAGTTCAAAAAGCTATTATTACATCTTTCCCCTTAATGAAAATACAAAAGCAAAAATCTACGCTAATAATACGAAGGCAAATTCAAAACCTCATGTGGAAAAAAGTAGGAATAATACGCAGTGTAAAGGAACTTAAAAAAGCTCTTATAAAACTTACCTACTACAAAAAACGACTACCCAAAGCAACCG
This sequence comes from uncultured Candidatus Peribacteria bacterium, assembly GCA_964389195.1. Lineage (GTDB taxonomy): Bacteria > Patescibacteriota > Gracilibacteria > UBA1369 > UBA1369 > CAYMDR01. Next base: position 618 of record CAYMDR010000097.1, read on the forward strand.
ACATTGAATCTTTAACCACAAAGAACATTCTAACCGTTGCCATTTTAGTAACAAAAGCCGCCTTAAAACGCAAAAAAACTTTAGGAACACATCAGCTTATTTAGCTCCCAAAAGCTTGGCTTGATTTTCCATCACCAAAGACTGAATCATATCCTCAATATTACCTTCCATAATTGAAGGCAAATTACTCCAGCTTTTTTTAATACGATGATCCGTAATACGATCTTGAGGAAAATTATAAGTGCGAATTTTCTCCGATCTATCCCCGGAACCGATTTGATTCAACCTTTCAGCACCCATCTCCTTCTGACGTTTTTCCTGTTCTAAAGCATATAAACGTGTTCGTAAAACCTCCATACCTTTATTTTTATTTTTTAGTTGAGACTTCTCATCCTGCTGACTCACCACCAGCCCTGAAGGAATATGAGTAATACGCACAGCTGAATCCGTTGTGTTTACACTTTGTCCACCCGGACCACCAGCACGAAACACATCAATTCTAAGATCAGAATCTTTAATTTGAATATCAATCTCTTCTGCCTCAGGTAATACCGCACAAGTCACGGTAGAGGTATGAATGCGCCCTTGGCTCTCCGTAGAAGGAACACGTTGAACCCGATGCACTCCACTTTCATATTTCATTTGACCATAGGCACCATCACCTACCAATTTAAAAATAATCTCCTTTACACCACCGGCAGAGGCATCATTTTTATTAATAAGCTCAATCTTCAAGCCAATACGTTCAGCATAGCGCATATACATACGAGCAAGCTCAAAAGCAAAAAGTGCCGCCTCTTCCCCGCCAGCACCTGCGCGAATCTCAAAAATACAGTTTTTAAAATCATCAGGATCTTTAGGTAAAAGCTCTACCTTAAGAGCCTCTTCCAACTGTGAACAACTCTCTTTTGCACTTTTAAACTGATCCTTAGCTAATTGGCGCATCTCTTCATCATTATCCGTCTGCAATATATCTTCAGCTTCTTTCTGATCCTGCAATGCTCTTTTCAGCTGTCGAAACAAATGCACAATAGCGCTTAACTCCTTATGCCGCCTCATTAATTTCTTATAGGCATTTTGATCCTGAATAATAGAGGCATCAGCAAGATTTTTTTCGATCTCGACATACTCATTTTCGATACCTTGTAATTTTTCAATCATAAAAAGACAAAAACTCTGACGATGATGCTACCATAAAGACCCTTTCGATAGAAGCTAAATCTTTAACAATACGCCACGAGCCATGAATAAAAAATTTATTCAACATCCCCTTTACTGCATCTGCTTGCAAAAAACCGAATTCACCAATAATAAGTTTTGGCCTTAAAGCTTTACTCTTAAGTTGCTCAAAAAGTTCTTCATAAAGCTTTAAACCATCGTCTCCACCAAACAAAGCAACATGTGGTTCAAAATCCTTAGTTTCCTTACTAACAAAATTATATTTTTCCTTACCAATATAAGGGAGATTAGCAACAATAATATCAAAAGTACTATCGATATTTTTAAGTAAATCTGAAACCCCAAAACATACATTTGCATCAACCTTATGAAAAGTGCAATTTTTTTGAGCCACCTCAAGCGCCTGTTCAGAAATATCAATCCCCGTAACAACAGCAGTAGGAAGTTTTTTAGCTAAAGTAATAGCAATACAACCACTTCCCGTACCAACATCTAAGATTTTTAAATTTCCAGAGGAGGATTTGGCAAAATTCAAAATAATCTCCACTAATAGTTCCGTTTCAGGACGAGGAATTAACACCCTTTTATCTACATAAAAATTAAGGCCATAAAACTCCTTATTATTTATTAAGTAAGCCACAGGCTCACCTTTATTAAAACGTTCTAATAAAGACCAAAAGCCTGCCTCTTGAGCTTCACTCAAAGACTGATGAGCTAGAGTAATAAGGGCATCTTTCTCTTTACCAAGAACAAAAGCTAGTAAAACTTCTATAGCTAAAAAATCTCTATGAATAACTTTGCTTTTAGCTAAAGAAATAGTTTCAGCAATCGTCATAAAGTTCAACTAAAGTTACAGAGAGTAAAAAGAAGAAGGAGAGCGTCAAGCCCTCCTTCTATTATTATCCTAGTAATATTGCATCTTATCTCTCAAGTTTCGATAGTGAGTTCTCATTACCGCAGCCTGACGTAAATAACGTTTATTAGGCTTCCTTTTAAAATAACGACGATTCCGAGCTTCCAACAAAGTACGACTTGCCTGTACTTTTTTGTTAAAACGGGAAATTAAGCGGTCAACCGATTCTTTTGAATTTCTATATACTCTAATGGCCATAATTTATCACCCCCTTTCATGAGCGTTATAAAATAATTTCAACTCGTGCATTATAAAAAAGTTCCTATAAAAGTCAACTTTTTAAATATCTAGATTTTTAACCTTTTTAGCATGAGACTGGATAAATTTCTTACGAGGTAACACATCAGCACCCATAAGCGTCTCAAAAGTACGATCAGCCTCCTCTGCATCATCAATCTGAATGCGATACATTCTTCTTTGTTCTGGATCCATAGTGGTTTCCCAAAGCTGCTCAGGATTCATCTCTCCCAAACCTTTATAGCGTTGAACCCCTACCTTGGCATCAGCACCAAAGATACTTAGTGCTTTTTCTTTCTGTTCTTCCGTATATACATATTCAATTTTTTTACCCTGAGCCAATTTATAAAGTGGTGGTTGAGCCACATAGAGATAGCCATTATCAATAACCGGTCGTAAATATCGATAAAACATTGTCAACAAGAGTGTTCTAATATGCGCACCATCCACATCGGCATCCGTCATAATCACCACACGATGATAGCGAATTTAGTGGAATCCAAACTTTCACCAATCCCCATCCCTAGAGCTACAATCAGATTTTTAATTTCTTCAAAACCTAAGATTTTATCCATACGAGCCTGCTCCACATTCAAAATTTTACCTTTCAAAGGAAGAATAGCTTGAAATTCTCGATTCCTACCCATTTTAGCGGAACCTCCAGCTGACTCTCCCTCTACTAAAAAGAGTTCAGATTTTGCCGCCTCTTTACTGGAACAATCGGCAAGTTTACCAGGTAAGGTCATACCTTCTAAAGCACCTTTACGAATAACCGTATCACGCGCAGCACGTGCCGCAAGGCGAGCCCGAGAAGCCAAAGCACATTTAGAAAAAATTGCACGCGCATCAGAAGGATGTTCCTCCATATATTCAGCAAAAGCATCGCCAAAAGCATTTTCTACCGCCGTACGCATCTCCGCATTACCAAGTTTACTCTTGGTCTGACCCTCAAATTGGGGATTAGCCAACTTAACAGAAATAATGGCTGTAAGCCCTTCTCTAACATCATCAGCCGTAAAATTATCCTCTTTTTCTTTAAGGAAATTATTTTTACGGGCATAGTTATTAATGGTTCGAGTTAAAGCGGAACGAAAGCCGGTTAAATGCATACCACCTTCAGTCGTATGAATATTATTAGCAAAAGTAAAAATTTGCTCCTGAAAGGATTGCGTATATTGTAAAGAGACCTCAATGAGACCTTCTTCAACCTGTTTTTCAATATAAACAATATCTCCAATCATCTCCTTATTTTTATTAAGATGCTGAACATAAGATTTAATACCACCTTCAAAATAAAACTTATATTTTTGGCTATCACGCTCATCTTCCATCGTCAAAGCAATAGCTTTCGTTAAATAAGCTTGCTGACGTAAACGATTCTGAATGGTCTGAAAATCGAAAACAGTATGTTCAAAAATCTCAGGATCAGGATAAAAAATAATTGTAGTTCCTGTTTTATTGGTCTTGCCAACAACTTTAAGTTCGGTTTTAGGAATACCTTTTGCATAGGTCTGTTCATAAATATTCCCATCTCTGTGTACCTGAGCCACTAATTTACTAGAAAGAGCATTTACTACAGATATTCCCACCCCATGTAAACCACCAGAAACTTTATAACCTCCGCCTTCACCAAATTTACCACCGGCATGAAGAATGGTTAAAACCGCTTCCAGCGCAGACTTTCCGGTTTTAGGATGAATATCTACAGGAATACCACGACCATCATCTTCAACTGAACAACTACCATCTTCATGGATTTTTAAGCTTATATTCTTACAATGACCGGCCATAGCCTCATCAATAGAGTTATCTACGACCTCCCAAATTAAATGATGAAGACCCGCAACATCGGTAGTACCAATGTACATACCAGGACGTTTACGTACGGCAGAAAGTCCCTCCAAAATCTGAATATTTTCCGCACTATAACTACTTTTATTTTTATCCTTATCGTCCTTATCCATAATATAAATTAAAAATAAACAAGCCTTATTTAGCGGCCTTCGGGAATATAGCACGGTTTTTCTTGCTTGTCAGTAGCTAAAATTGAGGCAACTTTTGCTCACCTTAAAGGGCTAAAAATCCTTAATCTTAGCAACAACTTGATCTAGAGCCAGCTCACCATCAATTTTCTGCTCTCCACCA
>CAYMDR010000098.1:0-5065 GCA_964389195.1 uncultured Candidatus Peribacteria bacterium
CTGTCGCCCGAACTTGATCTCCACAACTTATATAAGCATCAGTACATTTTTTTACATCCAAATAATGGGCATGATTTTTTGCTTGATCATTATAATTACTTGCGGAAGAGACAATCCAGTTATTATTTAAGATACTACTTAAATCATATCTCGCTAAAATTTCCCTATACCGATCTTCAAACTCCTGAGCAAAAACACCAAAAGCTCCTTGTTTAAAATGTTTTTGAGCTAGAACACTGTGTAATAATTGGTAGCGATCAATATCACTTAAACCTCTTAATCCTAGCATATCTGTCCTTCCTCGCATCCCTCCAACAAAAGGAAGACCAACATTGGGAGCCTCTGCGTCATAAATCATAATTCTACGACCAGTATGATCACTGGTAGTACAAAATGCATCCGGTGCATATTCAACGGGAGCTTCCGTAGACAACAAAATAGCACTCCCCAAAAACGCCGCTCTTTCAGGAGGCAATCGACCAGCACCACTAACTTGTAATTCCGGTTTTTCAAAATCAAAAAGTCCTAATTGTTGAAGCACAGCAATAAGGGCACGCATCTCTCCAGAACTAGGCATAGGGGGAAGATTAAGCGAAGTTCCAGCATGTAAAAGACGAAAAGCAGTTTGAGCAAAAGGAGTCTTTTTAACAATAGCCCGAAGTATTCGCTCATTAATAGGATGCTGCACCTGAATTTTTCCTCCAACAGGTAACAACCCCATAGCTTGACGGCGAGCAGCTCTAACATAATCTTGCAGTCTTAAAAAGGCATCCTGAATATTAAAATCATCTGGTACTACTTGAGATAATGCTAACGCAGATGGAGGATTCTCAGCCATAGAAGTAGCGATAGTCAAATGCTGTTTAGGAACACCAGCTCTATCTAAACAAAAAACCGGACCTACTACACCTGCAAAAAGATTATTCGTACCAACTATAGGATCATCAAGTGAAGATGGCAAAGCAGCAATAAATTGTTGAGAAAGTGAAAAATAAGAAATATAAGGATCTACTGGAAAAAATCTATCTGCCAAAGCATTAAGCTTGGGTTCATGAATAAAAAACATTACTGATGCCCAAAGTTTGAAAAAAGCTTTAACACAGTCTCTTTGTAATTCACATCCCTTTTGTGGGTCAAAAAGTTCTCCATGAATAATGCCATTCATTTTTCGCTCAAACTCATCCCTTAATTGTAGAGATTGATCAAAAATAGCTGCCAGCTCAAAAGTCTCTACTAACAACATTAACTTAGCAGCCGGATCTAAATAAGTATTAAAATGAGCTCGAAAAGCTGCACCATTCAATAAATCCTCTTGTCGCATAATCTTAAAAGAAGCTACTGCTTTTCTATAATTATCTACTGATAAAGAACCGGGGAATTTATATTTTGCCGCAGAAGTTAATTCTGCATAATTATCCATCTCTAAATCTTCATATAAATTAGTCACATCGGCGGCTTCTAACAAACCTCCTTCTACAAAAATATTTGTTAAGCTCAATGTATTGCTAACTTCCATTCCAATTTCGATTCTTGATTTGGTAGAACGATTTAAAACATTATCAACTTCATCACGAACACCGCCTTCAACATGATCAATGTCATCAAGGTAGGTACCTTCCACATCGTCAGTAACCAACCAATTTAAAATAACAAAAAGCTTTTCATAGCTCACAAAACCCATAATCCAAGCATCAAAAAGATTTGATACCATTAAATATTTAGCTCTAATCTTTTCTGCATTTTGATCATCAACAAAGAAACGATCTCGAGGATCCTCAAGCCAGCGAGATCGATATCCAGGAGTAGCAGAAGCTATAAGTTTCTTAAGAAAAGGCAAAAAGCCTAAAGGAGGCGCAAAAGGATCCGGCATTTTAAGAGCAAAAACAGCAAAATAAAGATCAGCTATTTCTTCATCTATTTGCCCACACTCCCTAATGAGTTGATTGTAAAAAGCGAAAATACCGATATTTGGATTTAAAGAAAGTCCTACATTGGCAATAGGTAAAAGTAATGTATCCTCAGAAGGTGTTGCTAACAACAACCTTTTAGAGGAATCACCCCGCAGGGCAGGACGCATTTTAGCTCTTTCACTAAGAGTTAACCCCAAAGGAAGTAACATATCTCGCAAATGGGAACTTTGAATGGTAACATCGTCTACCTTATCAGTTTTAGCCCTTTCTTTACCCAAAGTAGAAACTACTAAACCTGATAACCCAGGCATAGCAAAATTAGCTTCCTCTCCTTCTAGTCGGCCAATGAGTTCAGATACCGGTTTTTGCATACGAAGATAAGAGCTTATTGTGGTAATTGCTCCTTGCCTCTCGGTACTAGGTGAAGCATCAAGTAAATCAACAACAAAGTTTATTACATTACAAGCTCGCGAAACATTACCAATACCATACGCAGCACTAACTTCACAGCAAAATTGTAAAGCAGACTCATCCCCAAGCCCCGGAAGGGCAGTCATTTTATAACCAGCCTTTTTATATATAGCCAAGGCGTACTCAAAGCCATATCTTGAGGTAGAAGCTATATCTTGAACCAAAGAAATCCCTTCAGACGTAAAAGGAATAACCAATTCATCATTTTGAAACTCGAATGCCCGAGCTTGTATATCAAAAATAGTCAAAAAATCCATATCCTCTTTAAACCACCATGGACGATCAGAACCACTATAGATAGTAGCAATAAAACGTAATAAAAAAGTAAGTGCCTGACTATGATCAACATGCTCTTGAATTAAAAGTTTACCCCAGAAAGCATTAAGTTGAGTAATAATAAGTCCATTTTCTAAGCAAGCTGGTATTTGTTTAAGTAAAACAACGACCTGAGGATCATTAATATGAGCTTTAAAATACGGTGCATTCTCCAAAATAAACCATTCTATTTCAGATGTTGAAGTATCACCAAGCTCAAGACGTACTTTATCCAAAAGTAGCTTTTTTTCTTGATCTAATACAACAGTACGTAAAGGATATAAAGACGGATGCGCTTTATTGCAAACTTTTCCTGCCATTTGCTTATAAGGATATTCAATAGTATCCGGCGGCGTTTCTCTAGTTTTTTGACAAGCTGCAACAAAACCATTAGCAACTTTCACTCTTTCATATGCCCATCTAAAAGGATCATCGCAAGATTCAGCCTTATCTAGAAATGGATAAACAACATTTTTATAAAATTCTGGAGTACACAGACGAGTAGAACGTGCACCATTCATATAGTTATAAACCCCACTAAGATAAACCCCTCTAGCAATTTGATTATCAGTAAAATGCCCATGCCGACGAATACCAAACTGAAATTGGGCTTTATCTTTTTTAAGCTTAACTGCACCTTTGCGTAAACCACTGTCTCTACTCAATGAAGAACAATAGTCTTCCCAAATAGGTTGAAATTCATCATCACGTATTAAAGAATCATAATGAGCGTCACGTATATAACACTGGCCATTATTAAGATAGGAAGATCTATGAGGAACCTCTTGAGGAAGTGCTAGATGCACAGCATGATGATAATAAGAAGGATGAATAATTTCATCAGCTACTTTATAGGTAGCTGTAGGTGGATAATCAGGATTTATGTCACAACCTCCACCCAAAAAGGTGCTGTCATCTTCTAAATCTTGGTCTTCATAAGGATCTTTTTCTAAATCATTTTCATCTGGGGCTAAACCTTTACCAAGAGTCCCCTCTTCAACCACAACAGGTTCATTATTTAGTTCGTCATAATCAGCTTGAGATAAATTATACTTCGGCATGAATTATACTTTGCATATGGCATCGTATTAAACTAAATAAATACAAATATGTCAAATTATGACCTATAAGTTTCACTTAGGAACATCTAAAAAAGCCTTTAACTATATTTCCTGGTGGGCGGGGGAGGACTTGAACCTCCGACCTCGTCATTATCAGTGACGCGCTCTAACCAACTGAGCTACTCGCCCTCGAGCGGCCATGTCCTATTTGGTGGAGCCTAAGGGAGTCGAACCCTTGACCTCCTCGGTGCAAACGAGGCGCTCTAGCCAGCTGAGCTAAGGCCCCACAAAAATTTATAGCGGGATAATTATAAAGAAGAAGTGAGAATTTGCAAACTATTTTTACTACTTAATTAAGCCCATAATTCCAGGCATTAAAAAAGGATACCCTTGCGAGGTATCCTTTCATTGTTTGCTTAGTAAATTGCTTCACTTTAAGCTTACGCCATTTTATTGTTTTTTGCTTGGAAGCATGCTCGGCATAAAACTGGACGGTCACCTTTTGGAACAAAAGGAACTTCAGTTTCTACACCACACTCAGCACATGTTACTTTTGTATAAGCAGAATGTCTTGAGTCTTTTTTAGCCGCGCGGCATTTTGAGCAACGCTTTGGGTCTTCAAAGCCTTTTTCAGCGAAAAACTGTTGTTCTTCTGCTGAGAAGTCAAAGGTTTGACCACAATCCTGGCAAGTAAGTTGTTTGGAATCCATGTTATATATATTTAAAAAATAGGTTTATCATCCCACAGAGATAAACTCTCTAATGCTGTTACCTCGACCTTGAAACAAATAGGTAGTTTTTTCCATGTAAGATTCATAAATGATTATACCATAACACCCAAAATGTAATAGAGAAAAACTATGCGTACCTCGCCGAAGCGAAGTTCGACCTAGAAAATGGTACCGAAGTACACTTTCATAGTTTCTCCTAGAAAGGAGGTGATCCATCCGCAGGTTCTCCTACGGATACCTTGTTACGACTTAGTCCCAATCAATGGTTTTACCTTAGAACCCCGCTAAATTAGCTAAGGGTGCTTCGGGCACTCCCATCTTTCATGACTTGACGGGCGGTGAGTACAAGACCCAGGAACATATTCAACGCGCCATTGCTGATACGCGTTTACTAGCGATTCCAGCTTCATGAGGGCGAGTTGCAGCCCTCAATCCGAACTTGGACCAGTTTTTAGGATTAGCTCAGAGTTACCTCGTCGCTGCCTACTGTACCGGCCATTGTAGCACCTGTGTAGCCCAAGGCATAAGGGCCATGCTGATTTGACGTCATCCTTACCTTCCTCCGACTTAGAGCCGG
>CAYMDR010000099.1:0-4461 GCA_964389195.1 uncultured Candidatus Peribacteria bacterium
CTCTCACCGCAAACTCTTTTCGCTCCAAATCTACTTGTTGCCTATTCAAAGCCACCAACTCGCTTACACGCAAGCCCGTAGAATATAGCGTTTCCAAAATAGCTCTATCGCGCAGCCCCTGTTTTTTGCCGATATGTATGGCTTTAAAAAGGCGTTCTAACTCTTCACGACTTAAATATTCAACCGTACGCTCTGGAATTTTACTGAGGTCAATTTTCTCTGGAGCAAGCGCAGGAATATCATTTTTAACGCAAAATTTTAAAAAAGCCCGTAAGGCAATAACATGATAATTTTGGGTTTTAATACTCAATAAGGAGTTTCCTTTTTTATCTTGCAAGCGATTGAGATAAAGCCGAAATTGTTGAATTTTATCTAAAGTGAGATCTTTAGGCATAATATTGCCTGCCCACTGCGAAAAACGTCCAAGATAATGCCGGTAATTTATAAGCGTTTTTGGCGATTGATTTCGGGTGATTTCTGCGTGTTCCAGAAATTGCATAATATACTCCGCCAGTTTCATAAGAAAAAACAAGGATTTACCCTCATTCTACTTAAAAAATACCCCTTTGGGTATCATTGTTTTATAGCTCTAAAAATGGTATAATGAACAGATAAATTCACGGTTTCATCCGTCTTACCAAAATTATGAACCTGGAAAACATCAAAAATATCATCAAAAACAAAACCGTAGGCTACGTAGTTTTTGCTATCGGACTAACGATTGTAACGCTATCTGCTGCCTATTTTTCAAACGGGACTCTCTTAAAAGGCGCTTTAAATCCTCCAGGTACACCCCCTGGGCTACCTCAGCCTCAACCAATACCACCCCCACCAGGACAGGCCAATCCTACGATCCATTGCGTTCATCCAGCCACCGCCTTTACAGGAGAAACAGTAACGTGGCTCGCTACGGCCAGTGGTCCTTTTCCTGGTAATGGGCCTGATGTCCAAATCTATCAATGGGTAGGTGATGTGGGCATTGGTAAGGTTTCACCAAATTATGCGAAAACTTTTCAAACCAGCTATCCGGCTGGAACAACCTCTGCCACACTACAATTAGGCGTATATAGCGGCACGAATCAAGAAACCACCTACAGTAACGATGACTGTACGATCACCCTAACAGATCCACCACCTGTTGTTCAGCCCCCACCCCCTGCAGAAGCTACAGTTACTTGTAATGCCAGCCCCGCGACAGTGGAAACGGGAGACACAGTAACATGGACAGCCACCGTACAAAACTCTCCCACTGCTCAAGAGTATTTTTGGACTGGCGATGTTATAGCTCAAGGCACTTTTAGCCAATCCGGCGTTACGACCCATACCAGTGTTTATAATTCATCCGGGCAAAAAAATGCACATATCCTAGTTTATACGGAAGGATTAAGCCTCGAAGACGATTGCTCTGTTCAGGTAAATGCATCTGCCAGTCCCGCTGCCTCGCCACCCACACCTCCTCCAACACCTACACCTTCGCCCATCCCTAAGAAAAATCCACCTCCACCACCCCCTCCGTCTTCACCACTTACTCCTAAACCCGCGCAGGAATTGGTGACTTGTACCATGAAAAGCAAAAACCTCATCCTCTCCATCAACGGTAGTGTTACCGTTAATTGTGATCTGGACAAGCAAGCTTTGGTACGTGCCTTTATTGTGGAAGGAACTTTCGATCCTCTTGGAGAGATAAACGAAGACGAAATCACTCGCGAAACGATAGAAGAAAGTACAAAGAAGGCTAAACCTTTCTTAACCACCTGGAACGGCATAGACCGCTACGATAAAGATGTGACTCCAGGTGAGTACTCTTTTGTAATAGCTGCACACTTAGCCGGTTATCTACCCGATTATTCCATTCATACGTTTACCGTATTTGATGATCCTCCTCAGTATGAAAAAGATAAAGAAACAGTTGCAACGCAAGAGACCGTAACTCAAGAAACAATAACACCACTAAATCCTACAGATTCACTGAAAGATGCAGCCCTCCATCCTGCCGCCATCGAAGCTGAACCGAGTAAATGTCCAGGTATCAATTATCCTACAGATGTTCCGTCAGACCACTGGGCATACGCTGTGATCAGAAGTGGCTACGACAGCTGCCTTTTTAAAGGTTATGCCAACGGAACTTTCCAGCCCGATAAAGGTATAACTCGAGCCGAGGCACTAAAAATAACCTTAGCGGCAGCCAATATTCCTCCAAAAACCGGCTGTTATGATGCCGATTGCGGCAGCCCGTTTATGGATTTGGATTCCTGGCAAGGTCAATGGGTACGCACAGCTTGGGACACCAAAGTTGTAAAAGGGTATACAGCATCTATTTTTGGACCAAACCGTTCTATAACTCGTGCCGAAGCAACAGCCATGATCGCCAGAGCTTTTGGCATACCGGCTCACCAGGGTTGTTACACCGCCAACTGTGGAGCGGGTCATCCTGATAATTTCTTCTTGGATATTCAAGATGCTTGGCAAGGTGCTTACATCAGGGCATTATGGGATATTGGCTTATTAAAAGGTAAAGGTGAAAATACTTTTGCGCCAAATGCCAATATTACTCGTGCGGAATTAGCAAAGCTTGCTATCAAAGCCAAGGAAGTTAAAAATTAAATTTAGAATAAAAAGCACTCTGCAGAATGCACTTTTTAGTGAGGGGTACTTAAGGTATAATGCAGAAAGTTTCCTTTTTTAACAAAAAAATTTATGAAACATTTTTTAAGCATAGTAGGAATAACCCTCATGGCTGGTCTATTTCAGATGCCTCTTGCTCATGCGGCTAATCCGCTTCTTCAAAATGTGACGGCAACTCCAACGCCTTTTTATACGCAAATTCCTAACGCTACCCCAACACCCACCGTTATTTTACAATACGAATTTAATGCTGGCGGTTATGCCCAGGTAGATGTTACAGAACAAATTAAAGATGCCGACGATAAGATCGTTTATGAATTCGGTGAAAATGGCAAAGATACCAAAATAGCCAATACTCCAGGAAATTTTGAAATGGTTCAACTCAATTGGGATGGTAAATATAAAAACGGTGGAGCGAGTGATGGGCAATTTGTGCCGGAAGGAAACTATACTTTCTACGTTAAAGTAGAAACAGCTTCCATGCCAGCAGCAGAAGCAACCATCTCTATTGCCACGCAGAACGCTAAAGCTCCTGTTTTAAGCGCACTTTCTACCCCTTCTCCTGTTTATTATACTCCAGGTAACCCAGGGTATGGCATTAACTACGCTTTTGCCAAAGGCAACGGATCTTTCCCTATTATTCGTTTGAAAATAAATGGACCAATGAATAATGCTCCAGTTGAAACCACTATCTCTGATACTAATAAAACAACCGATGGTAATTATACTATTACCTGGGACGGTTTAGTAAACGGCGGTACAGCTCTTGCTGGCAACTACAACTACTCCTTGGTAGCAACTACCTCTTTAAACGGCTATAGCGTAGATTCCAACCCCCTCACCGGCAGTTTTACCGTTAATAGCAGCAATCAACCTTCGCCAGTTTTAAGCCATCTTACAGCAACGCCAACCCCTTTTGATCCTACGGTACAAACGATGACTTTTGGTTATGAGTTACAAGGATCCATCGGGTTTAGCAATATAACGGCAGCAGTCTATAACTCTAATGATTTTGCCACTCCTCTCAAGACATGGACATTTAATAACCAGACTATTGGAACCAACAGTATGGTATGGGATGGTCATGATGAAAGTAATAAGCAAATTAATAATGGTGCCTATGTTTTTAAAGTATGGGGAAGTGATGGAGGCTTTACCATTGTCCCTCAACAGACAAGTTTTGTAGTAGTAAAAAGCAATGTACCCGTTGAAAAATCATGTGCCGGTTTTACTGATGTGGAAGATACAGATAGCAATTGTGCCGCCATCGAATATGTAAAAAGCATTGGAGCAATGACCGGTAATGCCGATGGCTCTTTTAACCAGGATGGTATTTTACAGCGTGATCAAATTGCTAAAATTGTTTTGGAAACCTATAAACTTTTCGATCAACAAAACGATTACTGTTTAGGTAAAAACCCTTTTCCTGATGTTACCGAAGCCGAGTGGTCATTTCAGTATATCTGTAAAGGTGTGAGTATTACTATGATTAAAGGCTATACCGGTGGGGCGGATGCCGGGTTATATCGACCAGGTCGTTCAGTAAATCGTGCTGAGTTTTTAGCTCTCTTGTTGCGCAATCTAGACGATGAAATGCCAAGCATAGAAAGTAGCTCCTATAGTGATGTTGCCGTTGGGGAATGGTTTAGTGGATATGCTAAATATGCCCATGATATGGATCTTTTTAGTGGCTCAGAACTAAAACTAACCAACTTTGTTAATCGTTCAGAGGTAGCGCAAATTTTATATAAATTACACCAAAAAGGTAAAATTTAAGCATGCTAAAAAGCCTGAGCCAATTGGAAAAAATAGAGGATGAACTTCTGGCTCCTTATG
>CAYMDR010000099.1:4471-5032 GCA_964389195.1 uncultured Candidatus Peribacteria bacterium
GTTATCCCGAGTACGCGGATGGTTTCCGTCTGCCTTTCCAGCGTGACCGTGATCGCGTCATTCACTCCAAAGCTTTTCGCCGTTTGCAGGCCAAAACACAAGTTTTTGTTTCTTACTTTGGCGACCATTATCGCGATCGGCTTACCCATTCTATTGAGGTTGCCCAAATTGCCCGCGGTATTAGTAGAAATCTAGGCCTTAACGAAGACCTCAGTGAGTGCCTTTCTTTAGCCCATGACTTAGGCCATCCACCTTTTGGACATGGTGGTGAATACGCTCTTGATGAAGTTATGAAAAAGTTTGGACTCGGTTTTGAGCACAACGAACAAAGCCGTCGTATCATCGAAAAGTTAGAAAAAGTATACCCGACTTTTGATGGTTTAAATGTTACGAAAGAGGTCTTAGACGGACTCCTAAAACATAACCCTCACCAATATATAACGTATATCGATTTTAAAATTTCGCCTCATTTAGAGGCTCAGGTCATGGATCACGCCGATGAAATTGCCTACCATAACCATGACTTAGATGATGGTATACGTTCTGGCATTATCACAGTGG
>CAYMDR010000100.1:0-4956 GCA_964389195.1 uncultured Candidatus Peribacteria bacterium
ATCCTCACTTATGCTTATTACGCAGACTTTCAAAAATAAAAAATACGCTGTTCTTACTATGGCAACAGTCATGGTTGTTGCTCTGATGTTTAGCGGCTGTGATAGCTCTTTAAACCAAGTACCTTCTAACCAAATACCGGTGGATCAAACCCAAAATACTACCAAAGCAGTTTTGTCACCGTATGAAGTGGTCGCGCAAGCATTGAATGAACTTAATAATTTAACTTTAGTAAATAAATTTGTATCTTCCCCTGATGAAACTCTTTGGTGGATTGCCGATGATGGTTATAATATTTTAATCCATAATCCGACCTACATTAGCGTTAATTTACCCTCATCAGTTGATGAGAAAGCACTTGAAAAAAACAGATTTGAAAATGATGTCGCCAATATTTCTGATACGATTCGCCTTATGATGGAGAAAAATGGTTTCCAATTAGATGTTCGTAACTCCTCTAGAGATCGCCAAGATGAAACTTTTACCGACTTTGTTCAGGCTTATAAGAAGGATGATACGCTTTGTGCTTTAACCGTTAGTCCTGATGTTGGATCTGTTACAGCGGACGGGAAAGATGCTTATTATCAAAAGCTTTCTTTTGCGTGCTCTGATGAATTACAAAAGTTTTATAATGAACAGGTTCCCTATTTAAAAGGTCTTGATGAGAATAGTAAAAATGCAGTGATTGGTTCAATAGGGAAACAAAGTGGTGATTTTGTTATGGTGAGTGTTGGGGGAAGAAGAGCCGGCTATTATGCAATTTTGAAAAAAGACGGAGATGGTTACGCTCATATTTTTTCAGGCCAAGATCAAGCTCCATGCTCCACGATGAAAACTTTCAAAGTTCCCCAAGAACTTTACGGTGAATGCTATGATGAGGCTTTAAAAAATTAAGCTTTATAATTTATTTTCGTGATACTCCTGAACCTCTTGCTTATACGATATCTGCCTTTTCTTAGGGTCATATTTCACTTTTACTGTATCCCCCTCTTTTATCTTTCCGCTTAAAAGCTCACGAGCAAGCGTTGTTTCAATTTCTGATTTAATTTTCCTCTTCAATTCACGTGCTCCATATTCCGGGGCGTAGCTGATGTCTGCTAAATATTCTATTACTGTATTGTCAAAAACAAGATGAATATTTTGGCCACTAGCGATACTTTTTAGCTTTTCGAGTTGTAATTTTACAATTGCCTGAATATCTTTTTGGGTAAGTGTTTGAAAAATAATTATCTCATCGATACGATTGAGAAATTCTGGGCGGAAGAAACCACGTAGTACGTTCATTAATTCATTTTTAAGTTTTGGGTAACTCTTTTGAGATTTACCTTTAATGGTTTTTATTAGATCTTGTTCATCTTTATTGCGCATGTTCTCTTGGATAATTTCCGCACCTAAATTGCTCGTAGCAACGATGATCGTATTAGTAAAATCCACTCGCCTACCCTTTCCATCGGTTAAACGGCCTTCATCAAAAACCTGTAAAAGAATGTTGAAAATGTCGGGATGTGCTTTTTCAATTTCATCGAGCAAAATGACACTATATGGTCGTCTTCTTACTGCTTCAGTAAGTTGACCACCTTCTTCGTAACCAATATAGCCAGGTGGTGCACCAACTAATCTAGCTACACTGTGACGTTCCATATATTCCGACATATCCAATCTTACAACCGCATCTTCTGAACCAAAAATAATCCAAGCGAGAGCCTTAACTAATTCTGTCTTTCCCACGCCGGTTGGCCCTAAAAATAAAAAGTTGGCAATGGGACGTTTTCCTTCATTTAATCCCGCGCGAGCAACACGAATAGCATTTGAAACAGCTTCGATGGCTTCATTTTGGCTGATGACGCGTTCATGTAATTTTTCTTCCATGGCAAGTAGCTTTGCTTTTTCCTCTTGAGTGAGTTCGGTAACGGGGATACCGGTGATCTTGGAAATTACCTGCGCAATATGTTCGATTTTAATTTCGGGGGTCGATGCACCTTTTTCTAAACGCCATTGAGAGATTAATTCTTGTTTTTGATGGTGGAGCTTTTTGAGCTCATCTTCGAGTTCTTTGGCTCTTGGTTCCTCTTTATGAGCTATTGCATATTCAAGTTCTCTGCTAAGACGCATTATTTCATCATTAAGTTTTTGCATCTCTTTAGAATAAGAGAGGGCGAGAATTCTCACTCTTGAGGCGGCCTGATCGATAAGATCGATGGCTTTATCTGGTAGATATCGATTTTGAATATAGCGGCTGGAAAGTTCGGTAGCGGCAACAATAGCTTCATCGGTAATTTTTACTTTATGATGAGCTTCATATTTATCTCTTAAACCTCGTAAGATCTGGATGGCCTGGTCGATAGTGGGCTCAGCAATAAATACACTTTGAAAGCGACGCTCGAGTGCTGCGTCTTTTTCGATATATTTCTGATACTCATTTAAAGTGGTGGCTCCGATTAGATGTAAATCACCACGTGCCAACATTGGCTTAATTGCATTTGCTACACTTAATCCGCCCTCATCACCTCCAACTCCTGCACTCATAATAGTGTGAAGTTCATCAATAAAAATAATTAATTCATCTTTATGTGCGGAAATTTCTTCTAAAACTTTTTTTATGCGTTCTTCAAATTCACCGCGATATTTGGAACCAGCAACCATACTATTGATGTTGAGTTCCATCACACGTTTATGGAGGAGTGGTTCAGGGACATCCCCGTTTACAATTCTTTGTGCTAAGCCTTCTACGATGGCGGTTTTACCAACACCTGGCTCACCAATAAGTACTGGATTATTTTTGGTGCGACGAGAAAGAATTTCAATTGTGGTTTCAATTTCTTCCGAACGTCCAATAACTGGATCAAGTTTTCCATCTTTTGCTAAAATAGTAAGGTTACGTGCATATTCATCAAGTGTGGGAGTCGTTGTTTGGGTCTGAACTTTACCTTCTTCCCCTCCCTTACCCACAACTTTTATAACTTTCTGGCGAAGAGCTTCTGGTGTTAAACCATATTTTCTTAATAATTCTCCGGCAATACCATCTTTTTCCTCAGCAAGCGCAATTAGTAAATGTTCCGGGCCAATATAACCATGACCAAGCTGTTTGGCAGACTCAAAGGCAAGCTCTAGGACATTTTTTACCCGAGGGGAAATGCTTAAAGCCGCTGCATTTTTGTGACTTTGTTTTGGTGCGTTATAATCAATGAAGCCTTTTATATCCTGTTCATTGATTTGGAAATGACGCAAAATTTCCTTTACTACGGCGCTTTCTAAAAGGGCATAAAGCATATGTTCTGTATCTACCTCGTTACGTCCGAATTGATGAAGGGCAATACTGGCGGCACGTTGGATTAATTCCTGAGCATGACTGGAAAGAAATTTTTCGATATCGATAGCTTCACGCCCAGAATCAGCCGGTAAAAAGCTTTCGTCTTGAAAACTATTTTCTTCCTGCATTGCATCTGCATCAAAGAAGTTATTTGCATTATTATCTCGCCAAAAAAGTGATTCAAAAGGAGAATAATCCTGCTGATATTTTTTCAATTTCTGATAATCCGTATCACAAACCCGGACAGCCATTTTATGATTATTCTGTTGTACTTTTATTTGATGTGTTGCCATTCTTTTTTTACAAATCTGGCAAAGTTGTTGAGACATAGGCACAGGGTTAGATTGGCACTCCCCATGGTAGAGCGCTAGTTTAAAATAGTCAAGGTTTTTCGGTTTGGGGCGATTGCGGAGATGAAGATTTAGCGTTAGAATATTGCCAAAATTACCTTACACAAAAATTTATGAAAAAGAATAAAAATTTCATGGCGGATAATAATATTTTCCTGATTGGCGCATCACTTATTATCGTGGTTATTTTGGTAGCTATCGCTTTTTCAAAAGAGATGAATGATAAAGGATTAGAAGAAAATGAAGAAGGAACTCCAGGGGTGCGCAGTGGCCAGCAAGTTGCTAAAGTATCTATTTTACCTGCGGATGGTTCTTCTCAAGAAGAGACACCTTTGGAGAACCAGGGTGTTACGAGTGACTCAACTTCTGTGGATGTACAAAAAAGAGCAGTGGTGGCTGCCGGAGATCGTGTAAAATTTAAGATTAGTAGTTTTCAGAAATTGGCGGTTCAACCTTTGAAATTCAATCTTTATGATGAGCAAGGGAAAGAACTGACTCCTGACTATTTACAGACACATAATGAACATAAAGTTCATTTTGTTTTAGTTTCAGCTAATTTTAAAGATTATTTACATCTCTATCCTGAGTATAGAAATGGGGTATGGAATGTATCTGCTAATATGCCAAGCGTTGGTACCTATTATGCTTATGTGGATATTGTTCCGGTAAAAGGTAGTCCTGTAGTTCTCCGTAGTGATCTTGTTGTTCGTGATCCAAGTACTGAAAATATTGCCTATCCCGGTTTAAATCCTGATATGGTGGCTGTTACAGATGGCATTCAATCCAAGCTTACCGTAGAGCCAGCTATGGTTGGGGTTGAGAGTAAACTTTCATTTTCCTTGAGCAGTGCAGGTAAACCGGCCGATACTATCAAACCTTATCTTGGATCGCTTGGCCATGTTGTTGTTATGCACCAAGGTGAGGCTGATAGCTATGTTCATGTAAGTCCGCTCATGGTGCAAGATGAAACGAAAGGAATCGTTGATTTTGCAGCTACATTTGAGAAAAAAGGACGCTATACAGCTTTTGCTGAATTCAATGTCGGAGGGAAGGTGCGCTTATTTATTACGACATTTGATATTAAGTAAAAAGTATGTCAGTTTTTTTGGTTATTACAGCAGTATGTGGCTTGGTGATGTTTTTTGCGCCCTTGTATCTTGCGCGCCATTTTAGTAAGCGTTGGCAGATGCCTATGAAAGTTTTTTGGCGCGCCGGTTTAGCTCTTTTAATTATTGAGGTTTTTCATCTAGCTGTTATTAGTAATGCGGCAACAATAACAAGTGATTTTACTCTGGAAG
>CAYMDR010000101.1:0-4921 GCA_964389195.1 uncultured Candidatus Peribacteria bacterium
ATATATTTAAGTCCTAGGGGTAAGATGCTGACTCAAAGTTATGCTGAGAAATTATTTAAAAAGATTGAAACTGCAGAAAAAAAACTGGCAAAAACAAAAAATACAAACCGAGCGCACAGCGCGAGGGCGCAGCGAGGGAAGAATCTGGCTCAACCAGTTCAGAGCGAAGCGAGCGGGCTAATATTAGTCTGCGGCCGCTATGAAGGCATCGATCAACGCGTGATCGATCTGATTGTTGATGAAGAACTTTCCATTGGCAAATACATTTTAACCGGCGGTGAACTGGGTGCACTCATCGTGGTAGATGTCTTAAGTCGTTTAATTCCTGGGGTTTTAGGCGATGATGAATCGAGCAAAGAGGAGAGCTTTTCTAAAGCACTCAAGGGCAAAAAAGAGTACCCGCACTATACACGGCCAGTTATTTTTAAAGGATTAGAGGTACCTAAAGTGCTTTACTCCGGCAACCATGCCCAGATTAAAAAATGGCGTACCGAAGAGACGAAATAAGCAAAACTGCACACATAACTAAAAAAGCCTGCGCACGCATAATGAGAAGCCTCCCTTGTGGAGGTTTTTATGGTATATTAAATTTTGAAAAATTCTTTTTTACTACCAAAGCTTCATGCTGGCAGCCGCAGAACTTTCCTCCTTATTCCAAAAATATAACACGCGAGCCGAAGGCTTAAGCCAAAGCGAAGCTGAGTTGAATCTAAAACAGCATGGCCTCAATATCATTGACGGTAAACATCGTAAAGCACCAATTATACTTTTTTTAGAAGAGTTTAAGGATTTAATGGTCATCATTTTAATTGTGGCGGCAGTACTAGCTATCATCGCAGGAGAAACAAGAGATGCCATCGTTATTTTATTCATTGTTGTTTTAAATGCTCTCATCGGCTTTCTCCAAAAATTTAAAGCGGAAAAAGCGATTGAGGCCTTACGAAAACTTGTCGCTCCCAAAGCACGCGTGGTACGCAATGGCATACAAAAAGAGCTCGAAGCTAAGTATGTGGTTCCCGGCGACATCTTAATTATTTCAGAAGGAGACAGCATTACCGCTGACGCTATTTTATTTGAAGTCAACGAGCTGGAAACGCAAGAGAGTGCTTTAACTGGTGAGTCCGTTCCCGTTCGCAAATTAGACTACGACATTGAATCAACCAAAGGTACCGAAGCAGAAAAAGAAAATATGATCTTTATGGGAACCATCGTAACTCAAGGTAGCGGCAAAGCTATCGTTATTGGAACCGGTATGCATACCGAAATGGGGAAAATCGCCAAACTCACCACTGAAACTAAAAAAGACCTAAGCCCTTTAGAAAAAGAGCTAAACCGCATTGGTGTTTTTGTGGGGAAAATCGCTTTAGCTATCTCCGGGGTATTACTAATCGAAGGGCTTGTGCTCCAAAAAAAAGAGTTTGCGGAAACGTTGCTTTTTGCCACATCCGTAGCGGTGGCGGCCGTACCGGAAGGTTTGCCTGCTACCGTCACCATTGCTTTAGCGATTGGAGTCCAAAGACTCGCCAAGAAAAACGCCATCGTCAAACAGCTTTCCTCGGTGGAAACGCTTGGCTCCACCACCGTTATCTGCAGCGATAAAACGGGTACACTCACCAAAAACGAAATGACTGTAAAGGAAATGTATTTTGACGAATACGAAGTTTCCGTGCGCGGCGTTGGCTACAACCCTCTCGGCTCCATTCATATTGAAAGAGACAACAAACACTGCGTCACCATCGGCCACGAAAATGGCATGTACGAAGACTATGAACACCAACGCAAAGACCTCCAAAACCTGGAAAAAAATCACAACGATATTTACGCTTCGCTGGAACCTTTTATGCTCACCGCCAGCCTGTGCAACAATGCCGATCTCATTAAAGATGAAACCAAAAACTGGAAAATCCTGGGCGATCCAACCGAAGGCGCGCTTTTAACCTTAGCCGAAAAAGCCGGTTTCACTTTAGAAAAACTACCAAGTCTTTTTGAAAAAATTCATGAACTGCCCTTTGATTCCAAACGCAAACGCATGAGCGTTATTATGAAAAACAAAGAGACCAGCCAATATTTAGTCTTCACCAAAGGCGCACCAGATACCATTTTAGAAGTGTGCACCCAAAACATCTACCGCACCAAAGTAGTAAAACTAGATGGCACCGCTAAAGAAAAATTCCTACAGCTCAATGAAGGTATGGCTAAAAGAGCACTTCGCTGCTTAGGTTTTGCCTACCGTGAAATCTCCGCCAAAGAGGTAATACAACTCCAACAGGAAAAAAACTTTACCAAAGAGATCATCGAAAAAGATCTTATCTTTTTAGGCTTGGTAGGAATGATCGATCCACCACGCCCTGAAGTAAAAGCCGCCGTTGAAACCGCCCACAAAGCCGGCATCCGCACCTATATTATCACCGGCGATCATGGCCTCACCGCAGAAGCTATAGCATCTCAGCTTTCCCTTATTACCGAAAAGCGCAAACATATCATCCTCACCGGCCAAGATTTAAATGACATCACCGACGAAAAATTATGCATCCACCTGAGCAATAAAAATCTTGATATTATTTTTGCCCGCGTCAGCCCCGAACATAAGTTACGTATTGTCACCTTGCTAAAAGAGATTGGCGAAGTGGTAGCAGTAACCGGAGACGGCGTAAACGACGCACCAGCCCTCAAACGTGCAGACATTGGCATAGCTATGGGTATAACCGGAACAGATGTCAGTAAAGAGGCTTCCAACATGGTATTGGCCGATGACAGTTACTCCACCATCGTGACCGCCATTCAAGAAGGACGAACCATTTATGAAAACCTTAAAAAGTTTGTATTTTATGTATTTTCTTGCAATATCGGCGAACTTTTTACCGTTTTTGCTACCATTGTTATGGGTCTACCAGCCGCACTCAGTGCCATTTTAATTCTCTGCATAGATTTAGGAACAGACGTACTACCAGCGGTAGCTTTGGGTATAGACCCTTCCGATAACGATACTATGAATAAAAAACCGCGAAAGCATCAAGAAAAAATCATGAACAAAACCTTTGTCATACGGTATGTATATTTAGGGATCGTCATGGGTCTTATCATTATGAGCATCTATATTCTCACCCTTTATCGCTATGGTTGGCACTGGGGTTCACCGCTCAATAACGAGAGCTTTACCTATCTCAAAGCATCCAGTAGCGCCTTTGTATTACTAGTTATTATTCAAATGATGAACACCTTTAATGCCCGCAGTGAAAGTAAGTCCATCTTTAGGATAGGTTTCTTTTCTAACATGTATTTACTGGGAGCCATCGCAATTTCTTTACTCATAACTTTTGCGATTGTTGAACTGCCTTTCTTCCAAACCTATATTCACACCACCAGTTTAAATACGCTTGATTGGGCAATTATTTGTGGAGCTAGCCTCATCGTAATCGTGGTAGAAGAGTTACGTAAATTTATTCAAAAACCTCGTGCTACAAGAATTACAAGAACAGCTACAACTGGGTAAAAAAATTACTTTAAAGGTAAAGATCGTACCCAATAGCAAACAAAACCAGATAGTAGGATTTTACGAAGATGCAAAAGCCAAACCTGGAATCAACACGAAAATACTCAAAATTAAAATTGCCGCCACGCCCGAAAAAGGCAAAGCCAACGAAGAACTCATCAGATTTTTAAGTGAAATTTTTAACATCCCTCAAAAAAATATTACCATCCTGCGCGGCCATACTTCACCCATAAAAACTATCCAGATCATCCCCTAACATGTACAGCAACACCACCGACCTGATTCAACTGTTAAAAAAGCACAACCTTTGGACCCAAAAAAAATTAGGCCAAAATTTTTTAATCAATCCTGAAATCATTAAAAAAATCATCGCGGCAGCCCAAATTACCAAAGACGATTATGTACTAGAAGTTGGGCCCGGCATGGGTATCTTAACCACCGCACTCGCTGAACATGCCGGAAAAGTAAAAACGATTGAGTTCGACCAACGCCTTATTCCCATTCTACAAGAAAACTTTAGCACACAGCCACACGTAGAAATCGAACTCAATGACGCTCTAAAAACCGACCTGCCCAAAGAACCTTACAAATTAGTGGCTAATATCCCCTATTACATTACTTCACCGCTTTTAAACCACTTTCTACAACCCACGCATGGAGCGAACGAAGAGAGCGCAATGCGCGCGCCAAGCCAAGGCGAGGTGTCGTCATCAAGCAGATGCGACCCTGCCCCAAGCAGGCCTAGCAACAAACTGTCGCGAAGCGACTCCACGCACGAAGCGGAGCGCAGTGCGCCTATGAGCAAAATGGGTCTCCGTCCATCCCTCATCGTCCTTCTTGTTCAAAAAGAGGTAGCCCAAAAAATCTGCGCAGAAAAAGATGATCAGAGTATTCTAAGCCTCCAAGTCCAAATCTTTGGCAAACCAACCATTGTTGATTACGTAGGCAAAAACAACTTCTTCCCCGCGCCACAAGTCGACTCCGCCGTCATCAAAATCGAAACCTACCCAGAACCACTTATTCAAGACACCACCACCTTCTTCCGCCTGATCAAAGCAGCCTTCAGCCAAAAACGCAAAACGCTTTTAAACTCGCTCAAAAGCGGACTAACCATAAGCAAAGATGACATCATCACCATGCTTAAAACTACCAATATCGACCCAACACGCCGGCCTCAAACACTAACGATTGAGGAGTGGAACAAGTTAATCCTCAATCTCCAAAAAAATTAAAGAGCTAGCGTAAAAGCATTCCTATCGGTAATTGCTGTACCTTTCAATACCTGTAATCTACCTTGTTCTTTAGGAACATCTGAACCAGCATACCAACGAGTATGAATAAGAGCACTATTATCAAATATTAAAGCAGTATTATAGTTCTCACTATATTGCTGATGATGAGCCGTTTGAAGCAAACTTTGCTCAAATT
>CAYMDR010000102.1:0-4845 GCA_964389195.1 uncultured Candidatus Peribacteria bacterium
ATTTGATACTCCTCAATAAAAGAGAGAAGAGCTTCCTGTTTTTCGGTGAGTATTTCAGGCATAAATAACTTTTAAGGACAGTAACGATCCTATTATAGGTGAGTATATACTCACCGTCAATACTAAAGTTATTCTTGGAACCTGATTAAGCCTCAAACTCAAAAATTTGCTCTCTTTTAAGCCTAAAAACTGCTACGAGCGGAATAAAAATAACAAAACTTAAATGTTTATTATAGTGGCGCACACTGGCATTATGTCTCTCCAAAAGGATTTCAATATCTTCATTAATTTGTTTAAATTCCATTTTTAAAGCCAGAAAATTAGTATCTTTACCAAGTGCTGGAAATTTTTGAGGTAATGCCCAAAATTTATGCAAAGCATCGGTAATATTTAACTGATTTTGGACAAGATGATGAGTGGATCGCTCCATTGTCCAAGCAAGATCACGCAGCTTAATAAGCTCCTGGATGGTCTTTTCGTCAGCGGGGGAAAACTGCCGAACGGTCTCAATAAGATTAGGAATTTTATCGAGTCTTTCCCTTAGTTTTGCCAGAATTAAAAGCCAATAAGCTTCAGTTTCTCCTGCTAAAGATTTCATATAAAAAAAGAAAAACGTAGCTGCCATCGCAAGCAGTACGACAAAAGAAACAATGGTAAGAGGAAGAGATTGCTGCATAATTTTTAAAACTTTACCGCATTATACTATCTTGAGTGTGAAAAAAAAGGTAGAATCTTAACGATTTTGATGACTAATTAATTATGGTTCGCCATCTTCACAACATCGCCTACAGAATAGTAATTATAACACTTTTTCTTCTTCCTTTTCATGCCTTTGGTACGGTTTTTTTAAATTATAAACTTGGATTAAATCAGCTTTTTGGTGCCAATATTATCAATCTGTGGAAAGAAGCGGTACTTATTTTGCTTACGTTACTTTTGGGCTTAAAACTTTTTTTTACCGCAAAAACAAAAGACCATCCTGCGCTTAAAAAACTTTTAGCTTTAGATCTTTTAGATGTATTAATTCTCGCCTACATACTTTTTGGGATCGTGCATTTTGCCTTTATTAAGTCATTCCATCCGTTTGCACAGCTATTTTTAGGCGCTAAATATGACTACCTTTTTTTATATGCATTACTCATTGTAAAAGATTTTTATTTTTCAGATGATGAAATAAAAGGCCTGGTAAAAAGTGTTTTAGTAGGTGGATCATTGGCGATTCTTTCTAGCTATGTCCTCCATTTTATCGTTAAGCCTGAAAACTTTACCCTCTTTGGGTTTCGCCAAGACTGGAGTACCTGGAAGCCTCAAGATGCTCTGGCTTACTGTCAAAAAATTGAAAATCAAGAGCTATGCCGCATGTCAGGGACGTTTGCAGGCCCAAATCAATTTGGAGCGTATATCGTAGTTTTTTTAGCACCCCTTTTACTCTGGTGGCAAAAGGGTAAAGCAATTTTAACGAGCCGTTACCTTGCTATAGTTATTGGCATCCTTGCTCTGGTAGCCCTCTTTTTAACCTATTCGCGGGCGGCTTATATTGGGGCTTTTCTTACTGTTATAACTTTTCTTTATCTTAGATATGGACTGCAAAATGACCTTTTTAAGAAGATTATAAAAATTACAATTCCCGTTATTATACTTTTACCACTCCTCGCTTTATTGGCTTTTGATAGAGGAAATTTGTTTATTCGTCCCGGATCTACTCAAAAGCACTGGGAATCTTGGCAACTGGGAATCACCGAAATAGCTAAACATCCCTTTGGCCAAGGCCTTGGGTCTAGTGGGCCTGCCAGTTTTAACTTTGAACACCCCATTATTCCTGAAAATTGGTACCTACAAGTAGGTGTAGAATTAGGCATAATCGGCCTTCTGCTCTTTTTAGCCATACTTTTCTTAATAGCCAAAAACCTTCACCAGCAGCGCCAGTTTACTTTTCTAGCAAGTTTTATTGGCATCATGGCTATGGCTATGTTTCTTCATACTTTTGAAGATGCTCCTACCAGCCTTACACTATTTATTTTGCTAGGCGCAACAGTTTCACAAACTTTAGTACATCGTTCAGGAGATTAATTCTCAATCGTCATCAGTATTTCCACAATTTTTGCAGTAGCCGATAAATCTTTCTGCACCCCATCAGGAACATTTTTTAGACGAACCTCTTTCAAAGTTTTCAGTTCCTGTAATAGATGAAGGAATTCTTTATCCTCAAAATTTTCTTGGTAAATAATCTTACCAGGATGATGTTTTACAAAAACCTTAGCATTTTCAATTTGATCACCGCGGCTTGCCTTTCCGGGAAGAGGAATAAGCAATACCGGCTTATTAAAAAAAACAATTTCCGCCAAGGCAATAGCACCTGCTCTACTCACCATAACATCACTGGCCGCATATAAGTCTTTAAGTTCCGCTTTTAAAAAAGAAAAAGGATGGTAATGAACAAGCATATTTTTATCATCAACATAAGTTTCCAGATCATGACGGTCAGGAACTTTCCCCTTACCGCAGATATGCACTATTTGGAAATGTTTCAAAAGATGGTTTAAATTCCTAAAAATCGCCATGTTAATAAACTCTGCCCCCAGACTTCCTCCCATACATAAAAGTACCGGTTTTCCTTTTTGCAGATCAGCAAAACCCAAACCCCTCTCTTTATCCGCAAAACCTAATTCAGGCCGTACTGGATTACCGGTCACGGCCACCTTTATATGCTGAGGAAAATTTTTTTTAGACTCTTCAAATGCCACCAAAATTTGCGAGGCAAAGCGAGCACATAACCTATTAGCTAATCCTGGGGTGACATCAGCTTCGTGGAGAATAACCGGAATACGCAGCATCCATCCGGAAAAAGCCACTGGAAAACTAACATACCCCCCCTTACAAAAAATTTTCCCAGGTTTAAAATGCAAAAGTATAAAAAAAGCCTGAATGATACCAAGAGGAACCCTAAAGAAATCCAAAAAATTTTTCCAAGAAAAATAACGTCGTAATTTACCACAAATAATTCCTTCAAAAGTAATGCCAGTTTCTTTAATCAGATCGGCCTCCATTCCACCTCGTTCGCCAATATATAAAAGCTCAACTTGGTCTTTATAACGCTCTTTAAGCTCTTGAATTATAGCTATATTTGGAGTTATATGTCCTGCGGTCCCCCCGCCGACTAAGACTAGGCGCATTTTCTGACGCATATTGCGAAATATGAAGAAGTATTCCCACCCCCATTAATGTAGATACCAGTGACGAACCGCCATAACTTATAAACGGCAAAGTAATACCTGTTATTGGCATTAAACCAATGTTTATAGAGATATTCATAAAGGCTTGAATGGTAATCCAAGAGGTTATACCCGTTGCTGTTAACATCGTAAAACGATCCGGTGACTGAAAAGCTATCTGAAAACCACGATACCCAATAAAAGCATAAAGCATAGTGATAAAAAGAATACGTAAAAATCCTAATTCTTCAGCCGATGCCGCAAAAATAAAGTCATCTGAAGCCTGGGGAAGCCAATAAGCTTTCTGAACCCCTTGTGTTAAACCTTTTCCCCAAAAACCTCCGGTTGCTACAGCAATCTTCGCTTGTTCACTCTGCCAGCAAAATTTTTCCTTACAGTCATCCTGATTTAAAAAGCCACTAAAACGCTCATTTACATGCTGTACATTAGAAACCACAACAATTCCTAAAAGCACTACTACCACCGCTCCCAGAGCTATATGCCGAAACTTTGCGCCTGCGATAAAATACATAGCTACCGCCACCAAGCCGATAACCAAAACACCTCCTAAATCCGGCTGCAGTAAAATCGGCAACAACATAATTCCAGAAACAATACAGAAGGGTAAAAACCCATATTGGAATGTAGCAATATCCTCATTTTTACGTTCCAAAAAGTGAGCGAGGTAAAAAATAAGTGCCAACTTTGCAAATTCTGTGGGTTGTAATGACGTATCAAAAAGCACAAGCCAACTTCTTGCAAAAGTATTATTCTTTGATCCTAAAATCAAAACGACCAAAAGCAAAAGCAATGTACTCACATACCAAAAAACAGCCGTTTTTCTCCAAAAGCGATAAGGGATTTTTGCCACAACTAAAAGCGCCACAATTCCTAAGAGCATACGCACAAGATGCTTCTTAAAAAGGAAATAGCAATCAACTGGTGCTTCATTGCAATTAGGATAGAGCAAATCACCGGCACTCAACTCTATTGATTTAGGTACAGCAATACTTGCAATCATCACAAGTCCAATAGCCAGCAGTAAAAAAACCGCAATCAATAAACCTTTATCAACATGTAATTTGCGCATAGTATTGCGTTTAAACCAAGTAGAATTATACTAACAAGGCGACATCCTAAAAGCAAGCCAGCACAAGCAAACATCAACACCCCTAAAAAACTTATGAGAAAAAATATACTTTTTATTATGCTGGGAGCACTTTTTTTTGTGGCTCTGGATCTTTTGACCAAAAGTATTGCTCCTGCTTTTGCTTTAAACCCTATCCAAATATTACCATTTTTCTCCTTAGAATATCATCAAAATACCGGCATCGCCTGGAGTATTCAAATTCCTTATTTCATACTGATTCCCCTCAATATAGGTATCTTAATGCTTCTTCCCTGGTGTGCTCAAAAATATTTAAAAACTGACCTAAAAATAGCACAATTAGCCCTTATGCTCGTGCTGGGTGGAGCCATAGGTAATATCTATGACCGCTTATTTTTGGGGTATGTAAGGGACTTTATTGCGATAGGACGGTGGCCTGTTTTTAATTTAGCCGATGCCTCTTTGTGTACAGGGATCTTTCTTATTCTTGCTTTTTATGGTAGAATTAAGAGAGTTTAACTTTTG
>CAYMDR010000103.1:0-4796 GCA_964389195.1 uncultured Candidatus Peribacteria bacterium
CTCGGCCTCGGATTTATTTTCTGGAGAACACGTTTTTGAATGGCAATTTTCAGACCTGTTGTTTCAAGAAAAAGTCCCATCGTGGTACTTTCTCCACCTGGAATAATCAAGGCATCAACCTTTTGTAAATCCTGTATATTTCTAACAAGAAAAGATGAATAGCCACAGGAATGAACCATTTTCTGATGCTCAATAACGCCGCCTTGAAAAGCTAGAATACCGATAACTTTTTGCTTTGATTTCATAAGGTCGGCCACTTAAAGATGCTTACCCCTTTCCTGTAAGCGGTTTTCTACCTGGTGGGCTTGAATACCAAACATAGCCTCCTCTAAATCTTCAGAAACTTTAGCAACGATCGTCGGGTCTTGATAGTTCATGGTTGCTAAAACAATAGCACGTGCCCGTTTAGCGGGATTTTTGGACTTAAAGATACCGGATCCAACAAAAACACCTTCCGCTCCAATTTGCATTAAAAATGCCGCATCCGCAGGGGTAGCAATACCACCCGCCGCAAAATTAACAACCGGCAACTTTTGCGCTTTTTTTATAGATTTTACTAACTCCATACTAACTCTTTGCTCTTTCGCATAGGTTTGCAGCGCCTTTTCAGTCATCGTTTGCAATGCTTTTATTTCGTTAAGGATAGAACGCATATGACGAACTGCTTCAATAACATCGCCCGTTCCAGCTTCACCTTTGGTACGAATCATAGCGCACCCTTCTTGAATGCGGCGCAGTGCCTCACCCAGATTGGTTGCCCCACAGACAAAGGGAGTTTGAAATATTTGCTTATCAATATGTCTGGTATCCGCAGGGGTTAAAACCTCGCTCTCATCAATAAAATCAACCTTTAAAGCCTCCAGAATCTGAGCCTCAACTATATGGCCAATGCGCACCTTTGCCATCACTGGAATAGAAACAGCTTTTTGAATCTCTTTAATAAGCTTTGGATCACTCATACGGGCTACACCACCTTGGGCGCGAATATCCGATGGAACTCTTTCTAAAGCCATAACAGCAATAGCTCCAGCTTTTTCGGCAATTTTAGCTTGTTCAGCGTTGGTGACATCCATAATGACTCCTCCTTTTAACATTTGAGCCAGGTTTTTTTTAATCTCCAAAGTTCCTTTTAAAGTTTGAGACATAGTAGAGTTTATAGCCGTTGTAGATTAGCAAAGTGACGAGGAGTTTTCAAGTATGACCAAAAAGCTAATTGTCTTTCTGATCATACCCATGTATTTTTAGAGCATGCTCAAACCAGATTTACAAAAAATTCATACCCTTTTACATCGAGGCACCGTCGAGGTACTTGTCAAAAAAGATCTCGAACAAAAACTACTTTCTGGTCGCCAACTTAATATAAAATTAGGTATAGATCCAACCGGAAGCGATCTCCATATCGGCCACATGGTGGTTATTCGTAAACTAAAAGAGCTTCAAGATCTAGGACATCGTATTTTATTACTCTTTGGCAATTTTACAGGGCAAATCGGTGACCCTACTGGCAAAGCCGAAACTCGCCCTACTAAAACTCAGGACGAGCTGGAAGCCAATGCCAAGCACTATCTGCAGCAAGCAGGTAAAATACTCGATACCACCAAAATTGAAATCGTTTGGAATGCCGATTGGCTACAAAAACTTACTTTTGCCGATGTCATCAAATTAGCCTCCCATTTTACCGTAGCCCAAATGTTGGAACGCGATATGTTCCAAGATCGCATTAAAGCCAAAGAACCCATTGCCGTTCATGAATTTATGTACCCTTTAATGCAAGGATACGATTCAGTAGCCTTAAAAGCCGATGTGGAACTTGGCGGAACCGACCAAACCTTTAACTTACTCGCCGGCAGAGCTTTACAGAAAGCCTATGGCCAAACACCTCAAGACATTATAACCGTACCCATTTTGGAAGGCTTAGATGGCAAATTAAAGATGGGTAAAAGCACCAAAAACTACATTGGCGTTAACGACATCCCTAAAGAAATGTACGGCAAAGTAATGTCTTTACCGGATCACCTTATTCTTCGCTATTTTGAACTGGCAACATCTTTACCTATGGAAGAGCTTGCCCAACTTAAAAAAGGCCTAGAACAGGGCGAAAACCCCAAAAATCTTAAAATGAAACTTGCTCAAGAGCTTGTAACCATCTATCACGATGCCGCATCGGCTAAAGCCGCCGAGCAAGAATTCATTGAAATATTTAGCAATAGAGGTCTACCTACAGAAATTGAGCTCAAAATGGTTGCAGAAAAAGAGCTCGACATTGTACAATTACTCACTCTGCTGGAACTTGCCAGTTCACGCAGCGATGCCAAACGTTTAATCGAAGGGGGTGGCGTAAAAATTGACGGCCAAAAAGTGGTAAGTATTGATGAAAAAGTTACTCTGGATAAAGAAAAATTAATTCAAGTCGGTAAGAGAAAATTCTTAAAAGTTATCACTAGAACATGAGCAATAAAAGAAATCTTACCGATATGGTTTCACTCCGAACCTTGGAAAAAATCCAAGATAACTTTGCGGAGGCAACAGGTATATCTTGTGTCGTCCGCGATTTACGAGGAGAGGCAATTACAAAATTCAGCCGCCCCAACAGATTATGGGAAAGAGTTATAGCCCATAAAGATACAGAAAAAGAGGTTCAGGAAAAACTATTAGAGATAATCAGTAAATGTCTAAAAACAGGGCAAATCGAGATTTATCAGCGCTACCTGGATGTTTATGCCTTTGTCGTACCTATCCAAATGAACGATAAGATCGTAGCCTTTTTTATTGGAGGACTTGCCCGCACAGGCAACCCCAACATAGAGACCTGTACTCAAGAAAGTCAAAAATTTGGCATCGATTTGGACTCCTATCTTGAGATGTATTTAGAACTCCCTTTAGTAACTCTTAAAAAATTTGAGGCCAGCGCCCATCTCTTAAAAATTATTGGCAGTCAATGTATGCTCCGTGATATAAGTCAAAGAGAACACAGTTCTATTAGCAAAAAAGCTATAAATGTCACTCCAGCAACCTCTCCACAAAACATTCCGAACTACTAAAAACCACCTCAATAAACTTGAAGCACTGGGTATAAAAACAGTAAAAGATTTACTGCTCTTTTTTCCTCGCGCTTATCAAGATAAAACTACCTACACTCAAATTGCCGAAATTCATACCGATGAAATAAGCAACATCAAAGGCACCATCAGCCATCTTTTTCATAAAAAAGCACGCACCGGTAAAACCTTAACGCGTGCCCTCCTCAGCGATGAAACAGGATCTATTGAAGTCATCTGGTTCAACCAACCATATCTTCAAAAAATTCTTTCCAATGGCAAAGAGATCATTCTTTCCGGCAAAGCTCGCTACAATTATGGAAAACTAAGCCTTTCCAACCCCATCTATGAAGAGCTTAAAGTGGAACAAACCCATGTGGGAAGAATTATACCTATCTACCATCAAACCGATGGCATTACCTCCAAATGGATTCGCGAAAAAATAAAACCACTGATTTCGGAATGGATCAAACATTTTGAAGAATATTTACCCGCGAAAATTATCCAAGAGTATAAGCTTATGTCTTATGGAGATGCGCTCCGTGAAGTCCATTTCCCTACCAATCAGGAAAATTTAGAAAAGGCTAAAAAACGTTTGAGTTTTGATGAACTCTTCATACTTCAACTCAAAGCACTACAAAAGAAATGGCACTGGCAAAACATAAAACACCAAGAGCAAAAACAAATGCCCACAAGATCAGAACTTACAGACTTTATAACAAACCTCCCTTTTAAACTTACTGCCGCTCAACAAAAAAGCCTGGAAGAGATTTTAAATGATCTCAATAAACCGCACCCCATGTCCAGACTCCTCCAAGGAGATGTTGGATCCGGTAAAACCGTAGTAGCAGGCGCCGCCATTTTAAACACCATCCTCTCGGGCTACCAAGCCGCCCTCATGGCTCCAACCGAAATCCTGGCAAAACAGCACTACCACACTATTTTTCGTCTATTAAAACCCTATGGTTTTAACATTCAATTTATATCCGGCAGCACCCCCGATAACCTTAAAAATCAGCTAAACGATCAACTCAAAACAGGAACGATCGATCTTATTATTGGCACCCATTCCATCATCCAAGAAAATGTTGCCTTTCACAAATTGGGACTAGCCGTGATAGATGAACAACACCGCTTTGGTGTAAAACAACGCGACATTCTAAAATCTCAGGGCAGTCCGCATCTTTTAAGCCTTTCCGCCACACCAATTCCCCGTACGCTAGCCATGACCATCTACGGCGACCAAGATCTTTCCATCATCGATGAAATGCCCAAAGGCCGCCAAACTATCATTACGCGCATCGTCCCGGAAGTTAAAAGACTAGATGCCTACCGCTGGATCGAAGAACAGATTCAAAGCGGCCGCCAAGCTTTTATCATCTGCCCCCTCATTGATGAATCGGATGTATTAGAGATTAAATCAGCGATTCAAGAGTTTCAATACCTTCAAGAACATATCTTTCCAAAACTTAAAGTTGGCTTACTCCATGGAAAAATGCACCCTAAAGCAAAAGAGGAGGTCATGACTTCATTCAGCAATAATCACATTCAAGTACTCGTATCAACCTCCGTAATTGAAGTTGGCATCGATGTGCCAAACGCCACTATTATGGTCATAGAAGCCGCAGAAAGATTCGGTCTTTCACAGCTTCACCAATTTCGAGGACGAGTCGGGAGAGGGGAACACCAATCCTACTGTTTCCTCTTCACAAAAAGTAGTTCACAGGACAATACCAATACCGAAGATGCTTCAACACG
>CAYMDR010000104.1:0-4780 GCA_964389195.1 uncultured Candidatus Peribacteria bacterium
GCGCGAACTCGCTTTGCAGGTGGACGAAACTTTGTTAAATGTGGGGCGCTCCTTAGGCATTACAACCGCAGTAATAATTGGCGGTGCTTCTTCCCACGCTCAATTGCAGGCTTTAAAACGTTTTCCACAGGTGGTGATTGCCACCCCCGGACGTTTAGCTGACCATCTTAAGCAAAAGAATTTTTCTTTATCACAAATAAAAATAGTGGTTCTGGATGAAGCCGATCGCATGTTTGATATTGGTTTTGCGCCACAAATAAAACAGATTTTAAAAGCCATACCACCGGGGAAACAGACCATGCTATTTTCTGCAACTATGCCCCGAGCCATTATTGAGGTGGCGACTCAATTTATGAAAACACCCCTCCGTATTGAGGTGGCCCCGCAAGGTACCACTGCTGCTAAGGTAGAGCAAGAAGTATTTGTAGTGAGTAAAGACGTAAAAATGCGTTTACTCGATAAAATACTAGCAGATACTCCAGGCACCATTCTTATTTTTTCTCGCACCAAACATGGTGCTAAAAAAATTACTCATGCTATTGCTGAGATGGGGCACTCCGCAGCGGAGATTCACTCTAACCGCTCTTTGGCCCAGCGGCGTCGTGCGCTTGATGGGTTTAAGTCGGGGGCGTATCGAGTGCTTGTTGCTACCGACATTGCTGCTCGTGGTATTGATGTTAAAGATATTGCCCTAGTTATTAATTATGATTTACCCGATAACCCTGAAGATTATGTTCATCGCATTGGTCGCACGGGACGCGCCGGAGGAATAGGTAAGGCAATTTCGTTTGTTACTCCCGAAGAAAAACAAGATATTAAAAGCATTGAAAGATTAATTCGTAAAACTATTCCTATTTTAGCGTTGCCCACCACTCTGCCCGCTTCTCGTCCACGAACAGAACATCATTTGCGGGAACATCAACAATATCAGTCAGCTTCATTGCATCACCAAAGGAAAAGACGACCTCATCATCGAGGATTTAACCATAATCGTTCAAACCACACCAGAAATTCCAAACAAGCATAGTTTATTAGTTTTTTAATTTGTGATAAAATTTTCTTGAAAAGAAAAATCGTAAAATAACCCTTACTTAAAGCGTAAGACAATAGAAGGTAGGTTACATATGTCAACAAAAAAATTAACCATTATTATTTTAGTATTGGTAGGCTTATTTGGCGTAATATTAGCAGCAATTCTTCTTCAAAGAATGTACCATAATGCCAATCGGCTTACCATTGAAGACGTGCAGCGCCAGACTGAACAAAAACGAAGGCAGGTGTCGAAGGAGGATACATCTGCCACCACTTCCGATGAAAACGCTTTGCTTTCCAAAAAGGACGAAATCGCCGTGCTCCTTTTAGGATTAGATGCGCGTTATACTACCTCAACGGCGCGCTGCGATGCCATACATATGTTTGTGGCTAACATCCCAAACAAAACCATCAAAATTACTTCTGTTCCGCGCGGTACGTACACTCCTATCCCCGGTAACTACGCAGAAGATCAACAATACTTTGCTAATCTGTGTAGTATCATGGGGCACGAATATGCCATTTTGCAAATTGAAAAATTTATTAACCAAAAAGCAGACTATGTAGTCAAAGTCGACTTTTCAAGAAGCCTGGGGATACTACGCGCGCTTCGGCTTCCAACCACAGAATCTTTAATGTGGGTAAGAAATCGTCATTCTTTTGGTATCGGCGATCATCAACGCAGTCATAACCAGGCACTGTTCATGAAGGATGTTGCCCTCAAAAAAGTCGGCTTGTTTAAAAGCCCCGCCCTATTGCCAGTAGCAAAAATACTCCATTCTTATGTAGACACCAATTTAGACTTCGATTCTTTTTATACCTTATTAAAATATTTTGCTGAGTCAGATTTTGGAGATCACCCGGAAAAAATTGAACTTGCGATGAAGCCAAATTATAAAACCACCGACTATCATTTTGATTTTAATAATCCCGCTGCCATGCAGGCTCGCTTCCCAGCAATTTCCTTTGATGTAGTTACCACCACCATTGCTTCTTCCACAGCCTCTTCTTCGATAGTGGTTACTTCCACAGTTCCGCTCCGTTCTCTGTCTTCCGTACAAAAAGAACTAGTCGGTTTTCTTAATCGACGTCTAGCCTCCAGTCTCCCCCTTACCGATATAGTAGATAGAAGATTATGGCTGCAAGTAGAAAATGATAAAACTCGCGAAGAGATCCATTTTAAAATTATTCAACGACAGCTGCAGGAGGATACGGATGTTCAAACAAAAATAGATTTACTCACCAGTTATATTCAAGAAAAGGAAGCGTTTGAGCTTGAAGAGTGGTCTAAAAAAGGCAGAGAGCTTATTCGAGAGTTAAATGGTCTTATACCTCCACCACAGGCGTCTTCTAGCACCAAGCCTCGTTAATTACTATGTTCTAGCGCGTATAGTATGTGCGAACATACGAAAGCCATCATTCATTGCTAAATTGTTACACTGTTATATTGCTATTCAATATCTTAATGTCTTTTAAGAAAGCCTTATTCTTAATTCTTAATTCATAATTCCTGATTCGTTATTCGTTTTCATGTTCTCGTGTTTTCATGATTGGCAACGCTTCGCGTTATGTATTACACGTTTTGCGTCGTATATTGGGTCCACTGTGCATAACTTCTTGACTATAACGTAACGTAATAGTCTAGTATAGAATATATCCTAGGAAGTTATGCAGTATACTGTTCAAAAGCTCGCGACTTGTTGTGGTGTCTCTGTGCGCACTTTGCACTACTACGATGAGATTGGGCTTTTAAAACCATCTAAGCTTGGAAAAAACGGTTATCGTTATTATGAAGAAAAGGAGCTTTTAAAGCTTCAGCAAATACTCTTCTTTCGAGAACTTGAGTTTCCTCTTGCCAAAATTATTGAGCTCATAAGTTCTCCGTATTTTAATGAAGAGGCTGCTTTTACTGATCACAAAAACATGCTTCTTCTTAAGAAAAAAAGACTTGAGAAGTTACTCCGTTTAATTGATAAAACTATGCAAACTACAAAAAATAACAAGCAAATCAACAATGCTGAGCAGTTGTATGATGCTTTTAAAGACGATGATGTAAAAGAGTATCACAGTGAGGTTGAGGCACGTTGGGGGAATACGGCGGCCTATAAACAAAGTATGGCACGCGTTGGTAAGATGACTAAAAAAGAAATGGAGGAATTAAAAGAGAATGGAAAGATTTTAACTCAGAAATTAGCCGATAGCATGGATAAAGAGGTTAAAAGTAAAGAAGTGCAGGATTTAATCGCCGAGCATTATAAAGGAATTCAGTTTTTTTATGATTGCCAACTTGAGATGTATCGCAACTTAGGAAAAATGTACGTGGAAGACGCGCGTTTCACCGCCTATTACGACAAATTTCGCCCTGGCCTAGCGGTATTTATGAAGGGCGCAATTGAGTATTACTGCGATCTTCACGAAATAAAAAGTTGACAAAAACGCTTTTTTGGAGTACAATAAGTATTGTATAATATGTCTTGAAAGTAGAGATAACGTCGAGTTTCTAAGTACCAAGACCTCTATTTTACTTATTTATTAACGTTATCTTTACAAGTATGAAAGGTACTATTAAACGCTTAACGGATAAAGGCTTCGGATTCATTGCCCCAGAAGGCGGCGATAAAGATGTCTTTTTTCACTCAACCGGGCTTGGTGAAGGATTACAGTTTGCTGATCTTAAAGAAGGAGATGCTGTAACCTTTGACATGGCTGATTCCCCAAAAGGGCCTAAGGCTGAAAATGTAATGCGAGCTTAAGCTTCTTGAAGCTATTAAAACCTCCTCACGAGAAATCGTTGAGGAGGTTTTTAATTATATCTTAACGAAGAAGATTAAATTGGGCTGGTGATTAATCAAGAGTGATTTCTATTTTGCCTTCCTTTGGGATTTTTTACAATGAATGGTGGCTTTCGTATGTTCGCACATAATCTGTGCTAGTTATTCCAACTCGCTTTAATTTTTTTGATTTGATCTAAAAACATTTGTTTGTCCCACTGACCTTCAAACTGAGAAATACCATTTTCTTTGGCAAAAAATACCTTGGTATGTTTTGTAGCCTTAAATTCTTTGGCCAAAGCTTTTTCATCTAAATCGGTATATTTATCATCCATATCAACAATAAATCCAACAAGGTTCATTCCCAGATTGGGATCTTTTTTTAATTCTTCAAATGCCGAACGAAGTTCTGCAAGTTCTTTAAAACAAGTGGAGCAATTAACACTATTGAAATATAAAAACACGATCCGCGCAGGAAGTGTGTGTGCGGCGTCATAATCTTTTTTATTAAAGTCTAGGAACTGTGCTCCCTGCACGCCGCCTTTAATATGTGGTGCTGAGTTTTCTATAGTTTCTAATTTGCTGCAAACAGTTGCAGCGTCATCAATTTGTTTTCGATATAAACCTGCGCAACAAGGAATATTTGGATCCGCTAACTCCCCCTCTTCAAAACAAATATTTTCGGTTTGAAAGTCACTGCTGGGAGTCTCCAAGTTGTTTTTAATAAGTTGTAAATCATCTCTACAACCAACGCCAAGTATAAGCAGAAAAGCTAAACTAAGTAATAAAAATGAATTTTTAGGAAGCATAGTATTTTAAATAAAATTTTTTATACAATAGCATTTTTAAGTATCCGGAGCAAATTGCTCTTGTTTTTTTAAATAGAGTAGTGTTAGGATATAAAAAGGAGAAACTCAATGAACCAAAGAGATGCAACAAACATCTTTTTAGACAGAAGAAAAGCACAGAAGTTTGCA
>CAYMDR010000105.1:0-2632 GCA_964389195.1 uncultured Candidatus Peribacteria bacterium
AAAATTTGCCGGAAAATTATCTTCAAACTCCTGCTTATTGTCAAAAGGATAATGCAGTTGCGCATACGGCATAGCACCACTTTCAAACCAGCAGTCCAAAACTTCAGGAATGCGACGCATTACTTTGCCACATTGCGTACAATCTAGTGTTACGTCGTCAATATACGGCTTATGCAAATCAAGCTCACCATCACGCAAAGGCAACTGACCATGAGAAAGCTCCTTTAGTTCAGCAACTGAACCAACGCATTCTTTATGAGAACAACTTTCACATTCCCAAATCGGCATAGGACAACCCCAGAAACGGTTACGAGAAATCGCCCAATCGCGAGCCCCTTCAAGCCATTTCCCAAAACGTCCCTCCTGAATATGATCAGGCTGCCAGTGAATCTTCTTATTATTTTTGATAAGACGAGGCTTGAGCTCAGTAACTTTTACAAACCATGATCGAGTTGAATAATTTAAGAGCGGAGTATCACAGCGCCAGCAATGTGGATAACTATGACGGATATTCTCTTTTTTCCAGAGCATATTTTTGCCAGCCAAATACTCAGCAATATTTTGATCCTGACCTTTTACAAACTTACCAGCAAAATCTTTTACTTCTGGCTTAAAATTGCCATCCATTCCAACATGTTGGATCAATGGCAGATTATATTTTTGAGCCACACGATAATCTTCCTCACCAAACATCGGAGCAATATGTACAACACCTGTACCATCCTCTGTGGTTACATAATCATCGAGCACCACGCGATAACCGGTGCTACCCTTCTGTGAAAGATAATAATCAAAAAGCGGTACATATTCACGCCCCTCCATATCTTTGGCGTTTACTTCATCTAGTAAATTATAAGTATAACCACGAGCATCGTGATCGGATGCGTCATTTCTGCCAAAAATTTTCTCAACAAGATCTTTTGCCACAATATAAACCTCTTCCTTGCCTTCATCATATTTCACACCAACTTTTACATAGGTAATCTTTGGCCCAAAACAAAGGGCTGTATTTCCAGGCAAACTCCAAGGTGTTGTCGTCCAAGCCAAAACATAAACATCTTCATCAACAAGTTTAAATTTAGCGTAAACCGAAAGATCAGTAACATCTTTATAGCCCTGACTCACCTCAAAATTAGAAAGCGGCGTCTCGCATCGAGGACAAATATGCATACTCTTATACCCCTGGTACACCATCTCCTTAAGCCAGATTTGCTTAAAAACCCACCAAATCGATTCCATATAATCATTATCCAGCGTGGCATAACTATCGTTAAAATCGACCCAACGAGCAATGCGTTTCAAAAGCACTTCCCAATCTTTGGTATAACGAAAAACACTTTCACGGCATTTAGCATTAAAAGCTTCAATACCCATGGCCTCAATATCTTTTTTACCGTTCAAACCAAGCTCTTTTTCAATCTCATACTCCACCGGCAGACCATGACAATCCCAACCATTGGTGCGAGGCACATAATACCCCTTCATCGTTGCGTAACGTGTTACAGCATCTTTTAATGAGTTGGCCATGATATGACCATAATGAGGCAGACCATTAGCAAAAGGCGGCCCATCAAAAAACACAAATTTCTTTTTACCTTCACGAGCCTTTACGGATTTTTCAAAAATGTTTTCTTTCTCCCAAAAAGCAAGAATTTCATGCTCCATTTGAGGCAACGATTTTTTTGGATCAACAGGTTTAAACATAGAATGTTAAGTTACACACTGGGCGATATAATAAAGGCTTTAAAGAGGAAAAGGAAGTCCAGACTATACTTTAGGACGCAATTTGCGCACCTCCTTACCAGCTTTCCACATTTCATGGTCAGCAAGCAGCTTTAACTCCTCATTCAACTTTTCACGATAATCGGGCTTACTATTTCTTTCCAGGACGATTTTTGCCTCTGTCCCGTTAGCAACACTTTCATAAAGATCCGAAAAAAGTGGAGCTACCGCGTCACGAAATTTATCTTTCCAATCAAGCGCGCCGCGTTGAGCGGTAGTTGAAATATTAGCATACATCCAATCCATACCTTTTTCTCCAATAAGAAAGATTAGGCTCTGCGTAAGCTCTTCTACGGTCTCATTAAAGGCCTCGCTTGGTGAATGGCCACGTTTACGCAACTCATTGTATTGAGCCTCCATTACGCCGGTAAGAGCCCCCACTAAAATACCACGTTCACCGGTGAGATCACTAAACACCTCTTTTTGAAAGGTGGTGGGGAAAAGATAGGCAGATCCAATAAGCATACCAAGAGCCTGACATTTTTGCTGAGCACGACCGGAAGCATCCTGAAACACAGCAATACTACTATTGATGCCACTTCCTGCCAAAAAGTTTTTCCTCAGCGTAAAACCGGATCCTTTTGGAGCGACTAAAATAACATCGACATCTGAAGGCGGCACTACGCCTGTTTGATCGCTATAAGCAATAGAAAAACCATGGGAGAAATATAAAGTTTTGCCAGTGGTTAGATAAGGTTTCAAGGTGGGCCAAAAAGCTTTTTGACCAGCATCTGAAAGCAAATACATCAAAATCGTCCCTTTATCAGCAGCTTCCTCTAGCGGAAAAAGCGTTTCTCCCGGAACCCAACCATCCGCGACAGCTTTATTCCAAGTCTCAGAATCTTTACGT
>CAYMDR010000105.1:2642-4760 GCA_964389195.1 uncultured Candidatus Peribacteria bacterium
TAACCAAGCACCGCCACCACTTCATCTTTTAAAACTTCGCGCGCCTGCGCAAGCGGTAACTCCTCACGCGTTACTACATCCTCTTCCACGCCTCCAAAATTAATTTTTGCCATAAAAATAAATTAAAAAATAATTAAGATAAATATTTTAAAATTACTCCGTCATTGCACCGTCGCAGGCTGAAGATGCCAATAAAATATATTTGTGCAAAACGCCACGTAAATATTTTGGGCGAGGTTGCTTCCACTTTTTTAGACGAGTTTTAATTTGCGCAGGGGTTAAATTTACCTGCAACAAACCTTTTTCAGCATCAAGACTAATCAAATCACCATCCTGCACAACGGCAATGGGACCACCCATGTAAGCTTCAGGGGCAATGTGTCCAACCACTAAGCCGTGCGTACCTCCGGAAAAACGTCCATCCGTAATAAGCGCGACATCCTCTCCTAAACCTTTGCCAATAACCGCCGATGTTACCGCCAGCATTTCGCGCATGCCCGGCCCCCCACGCGGACCTTCATAGCGAATCACAATCACATCTCCTTTTTTAATTTTATTGTGTAAAAGAGCTTGAAGTGTCTCTTCCTCATTATTAAAAACTTTGGCTGGACCTTTAAAAACCGTTATTTTCTGGCCAGACACCTTAGCCACCGCGCCCTCCGGAGCAAGATTACCGTGCAAAACCACCAACGGACCATTCTTACGCAACGGCTGGTGAAAAGGACGAATCACTTTTTGCCCAGCTTTAAGCCCAGGCCACTTTTTAAGATTTTCTGCCAAAGTTTTTCCCGTAACGGTTAAAGTATCACCATGCAAAAGTCCTTTATCCAAAAGCATTTTCATGACCGCCGGCACGCCTCCTACTCGATGCAGATCAATCATCACATATTGTCCACTTGGCCTAAGGTCAGCAAGATGTGGCACTTTTTTCTGAATACGTTCAAAATCTTTTAGATGCAAATCCACATCCATACTTCGAGCGATCGCAATAAGATGAAGCACCGCGTTGGTTGATCCACCCAGTGCCATCACTACCGTAATCGCGTTTTCAAAAGCTTTTTTAGTAAGTATATCTTTGGGGAAAATACGTTTTTTAATAAGTTCAATTACCTGTTTCCCAGCCTGCAAAGTGCTGTCTTTTTTATCTTGAGCTATAGCCGCCATGGAAGAGCTGCCCGGTAAACTCATACCTAACGCCTCAATAGCGGAAGACATCGTATTAGCCGTAAACATCCCTCCGCACGAGCCCGCGCCTGGACAAGCTTTGCACTCAATCTCTTTAAATGTTTTTTCCGAAATCTTACCGGCGTTTCTTTGCCCAACCGCTTCAAAAATACTTACAATATCAAGCGGACGGCCATGAAGTTTACCCGGCATAATCGTCCCTCCATACACAAAAATACTTGGAATATTAAGACGAGCAATTGCTATCATCGCACCCGGCATATTTTTATCGCACCCGCCAATCGCCACCAAACCGTCAAAACGCTGCGCACTCGCAACCGTCTCGATTGAATCGGCAATCACCTCTCGACTCACCAAAGAAAATTTCATCCCTTCATGTCCCATGGAAATACCATCACTCACCGTAATCGTACCGAAAGTCTGACCTACACCCCCCGCCTGCTCAACGCCTTTTTTTGCCTGACGAGCCAATTCATCAAGATGATAGTTACAAGGTGTAACCTCACTCCAGGCACTAGCAATACCAATAATAGGCTTTTCAAAATCGGCATCTTTAAAACCAATAGCACGCATCATTCCCCTGTTTGGGGCACGCTCAGGACCATCCGTCATAACATTACTTCGTATCTTAAGTGCTTTTCCATTAGTAAGTTTTTTTGGCATAAATATAAATTAAAGTGAGAGAGCTGTTACTTCGATTTCTACCTGGGCACCTTTAGGCAATGCCGCCACTTGCACAGTAGCACGCGCCGGATAAGGCTCCTTAAAATATTTTTTACAAAGTTCATTCACCGCCGCAAAATTGGCGAGATCGGTTAAAAAAATGGTTACTTTCACCACATCAGAAAACCCGCGACCTGCCTTTTCTAAAATAGCGGAAAGGTTTAAAAAAACTTGCTCAGCCTGCGCCCCAAATTCCGCGGAAACCAAATT
>CAYMDR010000106.1:0-4691 GCA_964389195.1 uncultured Candidatus Peribacteria bacterium
ATCCTTCCTCGATAAAGCGTTGGAACTGGGCTTCGACAAGATAGCGACTGGTCACTATGCTCGCGTGCAAGAAAATAATAATACCTATTCTTTATTAAAGGGCGTTGATACGAATAAAGATCAAAGTTATTTCATCTATCATTTGAAT
Source organism: uncultured Candidatus Peribacteria bacterium (assembly GCA_964389195.1). Lineage (GTDB taxonomy): Bacteria > Patescibacteriota > Gracilibacteria > UBA1369 > UBA1369 > CAYMDR01. Next base: position 149 of record CAYMDR010000106.1, read on the forward strand.
CAGCAGCAACTTTCTAAAACCTTATTTCCCATTGGTCATTTAACCAAACCCGAAGTACGCAAATTGGCAGAAGAGTTTAAGTTACCGGTCGCCACTAAAAAAGATAGCCAAGGGTTATGCTTTATTGGCGATATCGATTTCCAAACGTTTATTAAACAATATGTAAAAGCCTTGCCCGGCCCGATGGTGCTAACCGATGGTACCCCAGAAGGGAAGCTGATGGGTGAGCACAAAGGGTTAGCCTATTACACCATTGGCCAACGCCAAGGGATAGAGATTGGTGGAACCGGACCCTATTACGTAGCCGACAAACGCATGGAAGATAATACCTTGGTGATTGCGCGTGGGGCGAATCATCCTAGTTTATTAAGTGCTTGGTGTACGTTTACGGATGAACATTGGGTAAGTGGTGAGCGGCCAGCGGCTAGCTTTAAGTGTAATGTAAAAATTCGGTATCGTTCACCCGATGTGGCGTGCACAGTTGAAGGGAATAAAGTGCTATTTAACGAACCAACCCGAGCAGTTACGCCCGGGCAGTTCTTGGTGTTCTATGATGGTGACACCGTGCTAGGCGGCGCCACGATTGATACACGTGAGTTTAACGGTTAGTACTTCACCAACGTTACAAACTCAGAATTTCTTTCGTTCACTAATCCTAAATGTTTAGTGAACAATCCCATAGCAGACCCAGCCGATTTACGTGCTACATTTTTAATGGAACCGTTAGGGAACAGGCGAGTAACAGCATTGTGGTAGTAATTACCGCGGGTATGCTGCACGTAGGTTTTTTTACCGAAGGTTTCTACGGCAACAGGAGTACTTAAGTAACTGTCGCTTAGTGTCCATTCGCCCTGTTTGTAAATCCAGGCGGCATAATCAGAGGTTTCTCCTACTCGGCTGTAAGCAAGTGCAAATACACCACCGTAGGGCCGAACTTGAAGTGCAGTTACTTCACAGGAATCTACTGATTCATCTGTACATAAGTCACCTAATGCAGTCCAAGTATCTAAGTCAGTGGATTCATACACTGTTCCACCTACGGACATATAGACGCTCGTTCCAGAGCTGACCATGTCGTTGCGGTAACCAACTTCGGTTACTTCCGCGATTGGGTCTGAACTTACCCATGTGTCACCATCAGCAGTGGCCGACATTACACCAGCGGAATCGATAAACACAAGGTAATCACCAAAGGTAACTAATGGGGTATGCATTCCGTAGTAATAATTATAACCTTCTTCGTTATAGCTAGAAAACACGCGCTCAGGCTTATCACCACGTTCTTGAATGCGCCACACCTCTACAGCGCGCATATCACCTGTACCATTAAAACCCATGGAACGGGATACAAAATACCAATCGCCATTAAATAAGGTGGCACGGGTGGTGTATAAATCAAATGCCAGGGTTGCATCTTCCTCTGGAAAATCACTCGCCGTGTAACTGCGGTCTAATACCCAACTGCCCACTACCTGAGGCGTAGCACTTTGGTAGATGTCCCATGCAATACCAGTTTCATCAGCGACAAAGTTGTTCACTAGAAGCTCATCTTTACCATTTGGGTAATTCATATACACTGCGGACCCACCGCGAAACTCTTGTACAGCTGTGGTGGCTGCAAAACTGGCGGTAGGTAATAGGGCTAATGCCGCACCTAAGGCTAACCGAATTAGATTTTGTTTTAACATAATCCCTAAAGATTAATAATAGTTAGCTATAGTATACGCCATTCTTGTGCCAGCAGGCAATTAAGCGTATCGTATTAGCATGCGCGTTTGGGATGTACCACCGAAAATTTTATGCCGCCAACATTTGTTAGGCGAGCATCGTGAATTACACGGGCTGTGGAATATTTTAACTAAACATGGCGGTAAAGGTGGTTACTCGCAACATCCAGAAACGTTACGTTGGGTAGGGAAGACTAAGGCCTTATATTTAAGGCATGAAAAGTTAGTCGAAGAAATGGCGCGCCGAGGTTATAATCATCAAACACCACTGAATAAACGGTTAGCCAAAGGCTCGGCTATTCAGCGGAAGTATATCGATTCACCTAAACAACAACTCGCGCTGCTTCGTAAGAAGGGTTGCGAGTGTAATGTATAAATAATTAATAAAACTATGCCAAAAGCTATTACTGCGTGCCAAAGTTGCCTGATGCCATTTAAAAACGATACGGGAAAGCGAGAATCTGATTTATATTGTAGTAAGTGCTTCCGTGATGGAAAGCTATGTTATGAAGGTAACGATTTGAAGGAATTTCAAGCCATGACCTATAAAAATATGGTTGATGGAGGAATGAATAAATTCAAAGCCAAGTTATTTACTTGGATGATTCGTTTTGCACCACGTTGGAAGAAGAACTAATTACATTATTGCTAGAAACTAAAAAGCAGCTCCGATAGAGCTGTTTTTTAGTGCGAGGCTCCGTTGATGGTCGAGCCTCTTGGTTCGCGGCGGTGAAGCCACGAACAACCCATCGATCACGCGGCCAGCTGGACGGCCTTCGAACCGGAAGCCCGCATGTCCTTGATGCGGGCGTTGTTCTGCACGACCTGGTAGAGCGTGCCGACGCTGATGGTGCGCCCGGCCTGCTTGTTGATCGTGCATGTGAGGCCCCAGGTCTGGTTCGCGCGCTCGAGCAGGGCGAGTGCGTGCTTCTTGGACACGCGGACGCTGCTGGCGCTGAAGCAGGTGGGAACTTGCTTGCCGGCGATCTCGAGGATCCAGGCCTTGAAGTCGGCTTCGTTCACGAGTTGCATGAGTCGATGTCCTCCGCCCTTGGGGTTAATGGATTGTCCCAGGGCCGCAGAAGAGTATCAAAAATAGGCTAAATGTCAAGACTATATGGCTAAAAAGAGCCATTTTTGCTAGTGTGGTTGTATAAATAGAGTATTTCCATATCTTTGTAATAATATCTATGTTTGAACAGGCTTTTAAGAATATTGACGATACACTCTGGAAGGATGCCGGAACTAGTAGTGAATTAGACTATGTTGAACAAACATCGTGGATTTTATTTTTGAAATACCTAGAAGATCTGGAGGAAGATCGCGCAGATGAAGAATCTCTTGCAGGCAAAGATTCATACAAATACATCGTTAAACTTAAATATAGATGGGATACTTGGGCAGTTCCTAAAACGTCTGATGGGAAAATAGACCATAATAAAACCATGACAGGGGAGGATTTAATTGATTTTGTAAATGATGAATTATTTCCCTACCTAAAAAAGTTTAAACAATCTGCAGAAAATTCAAATACAATTGAATATAAAATCGGAGAAATATTTAGCGAGCTAAAAAATAAAATTCAAAGCGGCTATACTCTTCGGGAGATACTAAATATAGTAGATAGTTTGCACTTTCGTTCAAAAAACGAAAAACATGAACTTTCATATTTATATGAGGACAAGATCCAAAATATGGGTAATGCAGGGCGTAATGGTGGAGAATACTATACCCCGCGTGCTCTCATTAAAACAATTGTAAAAGTTGTTAACCCTAAGATTGGGGATAAAATTTATGACGGTGCCGTTGGATCTGCGGGGTTTTTAGTTGAAGCTTTTGAATATTTAAAACAAAGCAAAGACCTTACAACTAAAGATATTGAGATACTACAAAAAAATACTTTTTTCGGAAAAGAGAAAAAATCTTTGGCGTATATCATTGGCATCATGAATATGATCTTGCATGGTATTGATGCACCAAATATCTTACATACCAATACACTGGCTGAGAATATTTCCGATATCCAGGAAAAAGATCGTTACGATATTGTTCTAGCTAATCCACCATTTGGCGGCAATGAGCGTAAGGAAGTCCAGCAAAATTTTCCTGTCAAAACTGGAGAAACGGCACTATTGTTCTTGCACCAATTTACAAAAAGCTTAAAAGCAGGCGGAAAAGCTGGGATTATTATCAAAAATACTTTCTTATCAAATACTGATAACGCTTCAATCTCCATTAGAAAAAATTTATTGGAAACCTGCAACCTCCATACAGTTTTAGATCTTCCTGGAGGAGCGTTTACAGGGGCTGGTGTTAAAACAGTTGTATTATTTTTTGAAAAAGGTAAACCGACGAAAAATGTATGGTTTTACTCTCTTAATCTCGGTCGAAATCTTGGCAAAGGCAATCCCTTGAACGAGTCTGACCTGGTAGACTTCGTAAAATTACAGAAAACAAAAAAAGACAGCAACAACTCATGGAGCGTTGATGTTTCTGATATAAATCAGGAAACTTTTGATTTATCGGTGAAGAATCCTAACAAAAAAGATGAGGTCGCGTTACGAAGTCCCGAAGAAATAATCAAAGAGATCATAGGGCTCGATACTGAAATTAAAAGTAGTATTTTAAGTATCAGGAAAATTATATGATCGAAGCGGTAAGTAGAATAAAAGAGATAATGATAACTGTCTCGACGGGACTAGGGAGGATCCAGGATTTAAATGAGGAATATTCTCGTATTTGGAACGAAATTGCTGCGTTCTGTAGAGATAATAGAATAAAGAATCCGAATCCATATTCAGACTTGTGGGAATTTT
>CAYMDR010000107.1:0-1795 GCA_964389195.1 uncultured Candidatus Peribacteria bacterium
AAATGGTATTTATAAGAATGCCACTATTCTTTCGGTAGATGGTGGCATGGCAGGGGAGCAATCCGGCAAAGCCAGAATGACCTTAACGTTACATCTTCCTACCGCTGATGGAAAAAGCTATGTGGCTCAAACGGCTTGTCTTGTAGATATTACGGCGCTGGATTATTTAAAACCCGGCAAAGAACTACAAGTGAAAATAGATCAAGAAGATCCTAAAATAATTTATCCGTCCGCTTCTTGGGCTCGTTATATTCCCAAGAATAAATAAAAGTTTAGACTAAATCATCATTTTCCAGGCGCTTTTTCCGGTGGTTATATCTACGGCCTGAAGTATAAACCCCTCATCAAAGCTACTCTCAAAAGGGCAAAGAAAAAGCAGCAACCCATTTGCTACCAAGCAGTTTTTTTGTTCCAAGGTAAGCGGATATTGCCCACGCCACTCCCACAGAATATCTCCTTTCAATACGGAAGTTATGCTGAACCCTTTCGTAGGAAGAGCATTAAAAAAGATCAAATTTTTCTTCTGAGCCCCTTCACTCGCAGGTACATCCTTAAGGCAAAAAGGTTTTTTACGAATATAAATTTGATGAGTGTTTGATCGTAATTGGTCAGAAAACTTTAAAGCCATACCGGTCTTTTGAGAGAGGATAGCTAAAGATTGATGTAAATATTTTTTATCCCTTCCAAAAAGATCTTTGCTCCCTTCATGACCTGAGTGTTTTGTAGAAATTTCATCAGAATAAGCGTAGACCTCATTCATATAAACTTTGCCGTTTTGCAGTTTTATAAAATAATGTAAAACCGTATAAGTGCCCGGCATGTTGCTTTCACTGGGGGTCGATGTATGGTTTTCGGCAATAATATGGACTCCTAAACCGTTTTCATCGGCAACCATCAGCATAATATTATGGGCTCTCATCAAAAACTGAGTGCGCATTATTTTAATGATGCTTGGTAAAAGAAGTATAAAAATACACCCTAAAAAAATAAGTCCCAGGTTATTTTGAACCACTCCATAGAGCGTTTCCAAAGGAACATTTCCTTTAATATAGGTTGGCACGATCTCCCCTAGATTGGTAATAAAAACCAACCCTGCTATGCCACCAACGACCAACACTACAATGAAACCAAATCCAAAAACAAAACCTTTAATATTGGAAGTTATTCTCATGCAAATGACTAAAGATCCTTCAACGGCAACCCTCCAATGAAGTCGGTTTTACCTATATTCACACCATTTTTACGCAAGATGGAATAAGCGGTAGTTACATGAAAGAAAAAATTTGGCAGTAAATATTCCACAACATATTCAAAGCCAGTAAAATACTTACCGGCAAAATAAGGCATAGTTACTTTAATATCCTCTTTGCCTTCAATCTGTTCAGGCTTAACACTCTCCAGAATTTTAATGGTTTTTGCGATCCGAGCCTGCACCTCTTCTAAACTCTTTTCATTGTCTTCAAACTTTGGTACCTCTATTTCGGCCAAACGGCCTACCGCTCCCTTGGCATTATCACAGGCAATTTGAATTTGACGCACCAGGGCAAACTGATCAAAGACCAAGCGATCCTGTAGCAGTGCCTCCATATGTTGCGAGCCGGGTTGACGTTCAGTGGCCTTAGTTTGGGCGTGAGCCATACTTTTATCTAAAATAGCAGAAAGAGCTTTAAGCGCCTTCATCATAACAGGAATACTGATTGAATAGAGATTAGTCTGTTGCATCGTAAATTTTAGTAAAATAGTAAAACCACTATATATCTTTCAGGCTGTTTTTTCAATCAACCTCTTTCATTTT
>CAYMDR010000107.1:1805-4668 GCA_964389195.1 uncultured Candidatus Peribacteria bacterium
AAGGCCACTTAGATAGATCAATACGCCCACTAAAAGGCCGGGGTACATCGGTTCTAAACCAAAGAGATAAGAAGGATACCCTTCCACCAGATGCAAATAACCATAAATAATGGCCAGCAAAGAAACAAAAAAAGAGGCCAGCATCGCAATAAAAATGGTTAAACCACCAATCTTTAGTCTTTCACTATAGGAAGTAACCACACCAAGTAAAAGTGCGGGAATCACCAGTGTACCGATCGTGTACCACATATCAACAACGGAGGGAATCAATATCACCACCACCAAAGAAACAGCGGAAGCAATCACCAAACCGATCTTTGTGAAATAGTTTTTCTTATCTTCTAAATTCCAGACCTTTGCAATAATATCTTTCCCCACCGTCGTTGCAGCAATAAACAAAAACGAGTGCAGGGTAGACATAATGGTTGCAATCATGCCAATAAAAAAGAACCCCTTTATACCGGCCGGCAAAATCTCATCCGCCAACAAAGGATAAGACATAGCAGGATTTTCTAAACCGGGGAGATGTGCGCGAGCATAAAGGCCGGCAATCGTCGTAAGGCAGTCGAAAATAAACCAGAAAATTAAAGAAACTAATACCCCATTTTTGGCGGTACGTTCATCTTTGGCCGCATAACACCTCTGGTGAAAGGACGGATCCACCAGCGCCCAGGCTCCAATAAAAAACCACACCATTACATATTGCAAAGAGTTACCGCCCGTTAAACTTAAATGCATTTCCGGTAAATTGGTTTGAAGATAGCCAAACCCTCCAAATTTCATAAAACAAAAAGGCACGATGATCCCAAAACCCAAAAACATAATCACAAACTCGAAAATATTCACCTGTACATCAGCTTTAAGCCCGCCCTTAAAAAGATAAATAATCGATACCACGACACTTAAAACCATGGAAATAATAAGAGGAAAACCAAAAATCATCTGGATTAAAAGCCCCATCATAAAAATATAAGGAGCAGGTGTCGCCAGTAAAAAAATCAAAAACGCCCCCAAAACACTCACCCTTTTGCCATAGGTAAGTTCAAGTTTTTCAGGAATCGTATACAGCTCACTACGCCGAACCTTTTTAGCCAAGAAAAAAGCAAAAATCGCAATGAAAAAATAGTAAGGAAACGCGTATAAAAACCAACTGGAAACCCCATAGAGATAAGTGAATTCCCCTACACCCAAAATACCGCCATAAAAAGTCGCAACCAAACTGGCTACAAAAGCGGGCAGTGTTAAAATACGACCGGCCGCCAAATATTCAATCTTACTTTTATCGGCAGAGCGCACTTTGAAGCCAAGCCATAAAGCAATTACAAAATAAAGTACAATAACAACGACATCTATGCCGGTAAAATGGATCATAAAGGTTGAAAAATAAAATGTTTTTTGAAAAGTAAAAGATGGCCGCTCTTAAAACGAATACTCACCTGCGGTGCTATAGCCGAGTTCAAAGTTCCTTCACGTACCCCGAATTCCAAATCCTCATCGTTAAGCGGATACTTTAACCCTTCCATCGTTATACCAATAGCCTTAGGCAAAGGCATTAAGGAAACCACTTCGCCGATTTTATAATTAAAATTCACCGCGCGACGAATAAATGAAACCTCCAACTCTTCATCCATCAATCTTATCTCCATTTTTTCATAGTAGCGGCGGAGCACACTATAATTTGTTAACAAATGATCCGGCCGTGCGCCAAGGCCACCCAGCACCACCACCTCATCCACATCTTTTTCTAAACAATACTGTAAAGCTTTTTCAAAGTCAGTGCTCTCCTGATCCTCTATTTTTTGCAGTACCACTCGCTCTTCAAAATTCTTCGCAAAAAAAGCCATCGTTTCTGGCAGAATTGAATCAAAATCACCCAAAATAATATGCGGTTCAATGTCCAATGCTCGTAAATAATTTGCCGCACCATCCGCGCACACTAGCATCATGTCATCCTTTACCACCGCGTCCAACAGTTGGCGCGATGGAGCTTCACCATTCAAAAAAAGGCAGGCCTTTTTCATGCGTGCGCGTGTAAAAGTTTTTGTATTTGTTGTTCGATTTTAGTTGAAACTTTACCCCACAGTTGCACAAAAGGATGAATAGCAATGCCACCCCTGGAACTAAAATCACCGTACACCTGCAAGTAATGCGGCTTAATAAGTTTAAATAAATCTTTCGCAATCCGATTCGTAACATCCTCATGGAACTCACCATGGTTGCGGAAACTAAATAAGTATAATTTTAAACTTTTGCTTTCCACGCAAAGTTTGTTTGGTACATATTTAATAACAAATTTCCCCCAGTCCGGCTGACCCGTCATCGGACAAAGCGAAGTAAACTCGTTACAATACAAATTCACCACATAAAGATTTTCTGGGTGTTTGTTATCAAAAGCTTCCAAAAGTTCCGGCGCCGGTCGATCATAAACATATGGTGTCTTTGATCCTAAGGCTTTCAGTTTATTGAGTGATGTCATAGAAATTATATAAGTGCCGGGTCTCGCAGACCATTATCCCTAAATGCTTCCATTCTTTCAATACAAGCTCCGCATTTTCCGCAAACTTGCTGCCCGCCTTCATAACAGGTCCAGGTAAGTTCAAATGGAACTCCCAGCTCTACCCCTTTTTTTACAATTTCTGTTTTAGAGATATGCAAAAATGGCGCTAATAAATGGAACTGCACATCGTTGGCCAAACTCAACGTTTTTTCCTGCGCCGCGATAAATTCCGGCCGACAATCGGGATAAATAAAATGATCCCCGGCATGTACCCCCAGCCCAATCGCAAAAATCTTTTGGGAGATCGCATAACCTGCCGCAATATTCAAAAAGATAGCATTACGATTCGGAACGATCGTTTGCTTC
>CAYMDR010000108.1:0-4666 GCA_964389195.1 uncultured Candidatus Peribacteria bacterium
CACGCGATGGCATGGCACTATAACGCAGATAGGGTTTCTACCTATGGCCGAGCCCACAGCCCTGACCGCCTTTGGCTTACCGATGGTTTCAGCAATGGAGCGATAGGTTGTAAGTACGCCGTATGGTGTCTGCGCTACTGCAGCCCATACTTTTTTCTGGAAAGCGCTACCTTCCGTTATAATAGGAAGATCAAAATCTTTACGATCTCTTTTGAAATATGCTTTTACCTGTTTTATGGCTTCTATAAGAAGCGGATGCTTGATATCTTTCTTCCAAGCCGACGGAATACTTTTAAAATATTTCTGACCCAAAAAGTAAAAACCGGTTATCTTTTTGCCATCTGTACTTATGACAATTTTCCCGAAGGGTGAGGTAAAAGTGGCGTAGTTCATGAATAGATTTTAAGCATTAGAGTTCACCTCCAGAAATATGCTACACTTTCCTTGTCTAAATTTCTAATCGAAAGCTTATTTCTTTTGTAAATAACTTTGCCAGGAACTGAAACCAAAATACGAAAAGAGTATGAAATTATCAGTACTCCTCCCCGTACGAAAGTTAGTCTTTGGTTTGATGGATACGATGATATTTTTTCTAATTTTGACCCAAGGCCATATTCGCATCGGATTATTTCCGATGATTTCCTGAATGAGCTCAGAAAAATTGTGGGGGAGGTAAAAAGCAATAACTGTGATATAGCTTTTCTTATCCCTAAAGGAAAAATTAATCATGCTGAAGAAAAAGTTATCAAATTAAGGCTTCATCATTATTTCCAAAAAGAGTCGCTGCATTTTGCCTTAAAGTACAAAAATATTCTCAAAAAAGGTGTTTTTATTACCATTCTTGGTATGGCTATCATGCTGTTAATGGCAACTTTTGTGTCACAGATTGATAATGAGTTTTTTTCAGATCTTCTTACCGTTATACTTGAACCAACCGGATGGTTTGCTGTCTGGTATGGTCTGGATCATATCTTTTATGTTTCTAAGCATCATAAAAAGAGTTTAGATTTTTCTAAAAAAGTACTTGGGGCTGAAATTAATTTTTATGCTTATTAATACTGTAATTTATTCTTTATGATAAAAGCCTGTACACTCCCAGTAAATTTTCAAAGCCAGTTTAAGGTGGCTGTTGTTGGCTGTGGGAATGTGGGAGCCGCCGCCGCCTATGCTATGCTTATTGACGGCACTCCAACTGAGCTTGTTTTGGTGGATCATAGTAAAGAAAGAGCAGAAGGTTTGCTCCTGGATTTTGAGCATTCACTCTCTTTTTTACCTTATACTAAAATTACGGCAAGCGATGATTATAGCGCCTGTGCTGAAGCGCAAATAATTTTTGTCACGGCCGGGGCAAAACAGCAGGAGGGCGAAACAAGGCTTGAGCTCATAACCAAAAATCGTAAAATTTTTCAAGAGATTATACCCGCTCTCGCTAAAGTTGCTCCGCAAAGTATTTTGGTAATTGTAACCAACCCTGTAGATATACTTACGTATGAAGCGATCAAACTTTCGGGATTTCCAAAAAACCGGATTTTTGGTACTGGCACAATGCTGGATACCGCTCGGCTGCGCTTTCATATTGGAGAAAAACTTTGCCTTAATCCGCAAAGTATTCAAGCCTACGTTTTAGGTGAGCATGGCGATACCTCTTTCCCTGTTTTTAGCTCCGCTAATGTTGCCGGGAAACCGCTTGCTGCTTTTGAAGGCTTTACCGATGCTATTGCTAAAGAATGTTATGATGCTACCAAAAATGCAGCTTATCGTATTATTCATGATATCGGTTTTACCTGTTATTCGATCGGCATTGTGATGCGAGAGATCATGAAACACGTTTATCAACATTCAAGAGTTGTTGTGCCTTTAGCTGTGCCGGTTGAGGATTATTATGGCCAAAGCAATGTTGCTTTAAGTGTGCCGTGCGTTTTGGATAGTCAGGGTATTGCCGAGATCATAAAACTGCCCCTAAATAAGCTGGAACAAGAACAGTTTGCTAAATCGGCTGAAACTTTGCGAGCGCTACTTTAAAAAGCTGGTGATGGCCGATGGGTTCTGGCCACCTTCGATGATGCGGGCAGCGGTTTTTTCCATATCACCAAAATGTTCGGTGCCTTGGTAAAAACCTTCGGCTCCGGCCAACTTTACAACGATAAAATTTGCTTGATCACCCACTTTTAAACTTGGCGTAACACCAAAAGTTTCCTGGACACCGCTTAAGGTGGCGTAACGGAGTAAATCCCGATAAGACGGCTGTTTTGGGGTTGGATGGCGGCCTCGTTCCAGGAGCGCTTCACGCAAAATACTGGAGGTTCTTCCGGCACCTTGGTCTGTACCCAGGGTTATGATGGCTCCCCTTTTTTCCCATTCCGCTAAAGGAAATTCCGTGTAGTGGCCATTATCATCAAAATGGCTTCCCAACATAGCGTTGGAGGATGGACATGCTCGGATGGAAACGGTGGTTCCGCTAGCTATGAAGGCGGCAATTTTATCCATATCGGCCGCAGAGGTGTGTATAGCATGAGCCAGTCCAACCTTACTTCCTGGTTCAAAAACACCATCATCGATCAATACTTGGATAATACTTCTTCCTTGGTACAGACCTTTATGAATAGCTATTTCACTGGTGGATTCATCGGCGTGGGTTTCATAGCCGACGCCAAATTCTCTGGCCAAACGAGCCAGTTCCCTTCTGGTTGGTGAGGTTACCGCAATAGGGAAGCGATCAATGACCACAGTATCTGAAAGTCTATTAGCTTTGGCGGCATTTTCTAAAAGTTGACGAGTGCTGGCGATGGCCTCCTCACTGGAGGTTTGAAGCCCTGTAGCAATGCCATCAATACCTTGATCCATAGCCACATAGCCAATCTGGACCTTTAGCCCAAGTTCATCGGCCACTATTCTAACAATTTCGGCAGCGGGTAGTGAGCTGGTGGTATATTGAAGTACTCTGCCAATACCGGCTTCCGCAAAAGCTTTTAAGCGTGCACGAGCCATGGCTTCTGCCTTTTCGAGATGGGTTTTGGCAAGCGCCTCACCTTGTCTTAAAGTGTCAGGCAGCCATCCGCTCATGGTACCGTTGGGATTTTTCTCGATTAAAGATCCTGGAATACCGGGAGGCTGGAAGGTATGGTCATGAAAGTTGTTGGTGGGTGGCAAAATAGCCTGATCTTTTGGCTCAATAGGTTTGCCTTCATAAAGGATTTTTTCTCCTTGGGTCATTAAACCTGCTGATAATGCGGTTCCCTTCCTTATCTCTTCCACCGATGCTATAGCGGTTATAACGCCCCCATCGACCACCATTACTCCGTCATTGATCAGTGTAAAATCTTTTCCTTCGGGTTGGAGAATGGTTCCTCGGAAAATTTCTGGCATAGGGTTGATAAAAAAGTATTTTCACGATTAAAAGTCGACCTGTATTATATAACCAGATAAGTGTAGAGATATAAATAGCTTTTATTGTTTGAACTATGATGGAACTTATTGCCACTTGCGCTTTTGGACTGGAAAAACTTGTTTATGATGAAATAAAAAAATTAGGGCTGTGGGTTGTTAAAAAAGAGGATGGCCGCGTTACTTTTCAAGGCGATGAGGCGGCGCTTGTGCGAGCGAATTTGCATCTGCGTTGCGCGGATAGGGTACAAATAAAAATGGGTGAGTTTACGGCCACCACTTTTGTCGAACTTTTTGACCAGGTGAACGCGCTGGATTGGGGTCAGTATATTGGAAAAAATGATGTGTTTCCTGTGGATGCCACCAGTGTAAAATCGATTCTTCATGCTGTGCCGGCTATTCAAAGCATTGTTAAAAAAGCGATTGTAAAAAAACTACAGCAAAAGTATAAGATCGAAATTTTGCCGGAAAATTCTAAGGCGCTTTATCAAATTGTGGTGAAGGCCAATAAAGATCAGTTTGTTGTTTGTATCGATTCATCAGGAAACAGTTTGCATAAACGCGGGTATCGCACCCAGGCAAATCTTGCCCCTATCAAAGAAACTTTAGCGGCGGCGATGATCCAGCTTTCGGACTGGACGCCAGAGCGCTCCTTGATTGATCCTTTTTGTGGAAGCGGAACCGTGGCCATTGAAGCCGCCATGATTGCTAACAACATGGCTCCCGGACTTAAACGCCCTTTTGCTTTTCAACAATGGCCATGGCTCGACGAAAAAGTAGTAAAAAAAGCTTATCAGGAGGCCACCGAAGCGGCGCGCCCTCAACAAAAACTGCCGATCTATAGTTTTGATATCGATCCGGCTACGCTGATCATTGCCCAACAAAATGCTAAACGCGCCGGCTTTGAACATCTTAACTTTCGACGTTCCGATTTTAACGATTTGGATTTTAGCCAGTTTGAAAACTGCACCTTTATCGCTAATCCTCCTTATGGGGAACGCTTAGAGGAGAAGGTGGATGTTGAAAAAATGTATCGTGATTTTGGGGAAAAATTCCGGCAGACCAAAAACTGTTCGCTCTTTTTAATTACTTCTAACGAAAACTTTCCAAAACTTTTTGGGCATTACCCCGACAAAAATCGTAAACTTTTTAACGGCCAAATCCGCTGTTACCTCTATTCCTATTTTTTCAAAAAATAATAAAAAAAAAAGCCATCCTTGCGGATGTCTTTTTTTGTACCCAACTAAAACATTTCTATGCTCTATAAGCTGTTTTAAGAATT
>CAYMDR010000109.1:0-4523 GCA_964389195.1 uncultured Candidatus Peribacteria bacterium
TCAAAGAACTGGTAAGAAGTGAATTTAAACTTCGCTATCAAAATTCTTACTTGGGATATTTCTGGACACTGCTTAAACCCATGTTGCTTTTTGGTGTAATTTACATGGTTTTTTCGCTTTTTATGCCCTCGCCGGTTGAACATTATCCTATCTATTTGCTCTTGGGTATTTTGGTATGGAACTTTTTTCAGGAAGCTACCCTTATTGGTATGAATACTTTTTTAAGTAAGCGCGACCTTGTGACCAAGATTTATTTTTCACGCTCTACCCTTATTTTTGCTTCTACACTTTCAAGTCTTATAACTTTTTTATTAAACCTACTCATCTTTTTTCTTTTTTTGGAGTTAAATGGCATAAGGCCGGGAGCTGAGGCGTTTTTTTTTCTTCTCTATTTAACCGAAACTTATATGATAGCAACGGGAGTAACCTTTATTTTAGCCTCTTTATATATTCATTTTCGCGATTTACAGCACATTTGGGAGATCATGTTGCAAATTGGTTTTTGGCTTACGCCTATTATTTATCCCCTTACCGTTGTGCCACAAACATACCATCGCTATATTTTTCTCAATCCTTTAGCACGCATCATCGAATATTCCCGGGATATTTTTATTCGCCACCACATTCCTAATCTCCACATCAACCTCGTTTTAGCCGCCATGGCTCTTTGTATCTTTTTCTTGGGGTACACCATTTTTAAAACTCAAGAAGCAAAAATCGCTGAAAAACTATGATCTCACCAATTATTACTTTAGCGGCAGTAAGCAAAACATTTCTTATTCCTCACGAACGAAGAGATACTTTAAAGGAAAATTTCCTGAGAGTTTTTCATAAAAAAAATTATGAAAAGTTTCACGCCTTAGAAGATATTAACCTCCAAGTAATGCCCGGAGATTTCCTGGGTATTGTTGGTAAAAATGGCAGTGGCAAGAGCACATTGCTAAAAATAATCGCAGGTATTTATGCCCCCTCTGCCGGTAAAATGAAAGTAAATGGCCACATAGCACCATTTCTAGAACTTGGTATCGGTTTTCAAGAAGAGTTAACTGCTCGTGAAAATATCTATGTGAACGCCACTTTACTAGGTATGGATCGTAAAGAGATTCAGTCTAAATTTAAACAGATAGTACAGTTCGCCGAAATCGAAAATTTTTTAGATCTAAAAATTAAAAACTTTTCCTCAGGCATGAAAGCGCGTTTAGCTTTTGCTATCGCTAAAGAAGCGGATGCCGATATTTATCTGTGCGACGAGGTTTTAGCGGTAGGTGATGAACAGTTCCAACAGAAATGCTTAGAGGTTTTTAAAATATGGAAACAGCAGGGAAAAACCATTATTTTAGTAAGTCATAACGCCCTTTTAATTGAACAATTTTGCAATCAATCAATACTTCTGGAACATGGCAAGATAATAATTAATGATATTCCCTCAAAAGTTGTTGATTACTACCACAAAGCCCTCAATTTGCCATAAATACTGTTTACTAACTTTCTGAATCGTGATAATCAGTAATGCCTGGTTTGAAACATAAATTTTGGTTTCTTTGGCGGTACTTTATAAAGAGCACTTTGAATGTCAGAACAACTGTCAGAATACCCATCTACAACAACTCTGCCCCCGGATCTTTATTCTCGCAATACGATTATTGCCTACCTGGCTAGAAAACTAGCAAAATGGCCAATTTTAAGAATTTTGGACGTTGGGGGGTATAACGGCAAACTTTCCTGTTTTTTCCCGCAAGAAACCAGATTTTCTATTTTAGATCGCAAGCCAAAGCCAGCAGACGAGCTGGCCACTTATATCCAAGGGGACGGCCGAAAAATGCCCTTTTCCGATAATAATTTTGATGTAGTTATTGCCTCTGACCTTTTAGAACATGTTCCTGTTGGAGAAAGAGCACAAATTATTACGGAAATGTTAAGAGTGAGTAAAAATTATCTCATTATCGGTTTTCCATTTAAAAATAGTCTTACCGAAAAAGCTGAGCAGCATATTACAGATCAATTCCTGCATTATGCTGGGATAGCGCACCCCTTTTTAAGTGAACATAAAGAGCTTGGCTTGCCTGAAGTCACTGAATTTGAGCAAATATTACAAGAAAAAAATCTTCATTTTTTTCAATTACAAGAGGGTAACCTTATGAACTGGTATATTCAACAACTTTATTCCACTACTCAGCATGGCGAAAAAATCAGTGAAAAACAGTTGAATTTCCAGCGGTTTTTTAATGAACATTTAGAAGAGTTAGGGAATTTACGAGCGCCAGCATATCGCGTTATCTATTGCATTTCCAAAAACGCTCCATTGCCGGAGGAAGAAATTAAACAGGAGTTACAACAAAAATATCTTTGGAAGGCCGAAGTTTTTATGGATCTCCTCTCAGTGGCTTTTGATGATTTACGTTCTGTTATTGAACAGCGCAAGGAACAAATTAACACTCTACAGAAAACCAATAATCAACACGAAAATACCTTAGGGATAGCCAGGAAAAGTGTACAAGCTCACAAGCTTGCCATTAATGAATTACGGAATTTTTTAATTGAAAAAGAGCAAACCATAAACTTTTTAAAAGGTATTATTCAACAAAAAGATCTACAGTTTTTTGAATTAAAAGAAAGTAAAAATGTACTAGAGCAAGAGTTTAATCAACAGTACTCTTTCCTAAAAAAACTTGTTACAGAAATCGAAAATAAAAATGCCGAGACCACTTTTTTACAAAACCATATCCAGAAAATTGAAGCTTCCCTTAAGCTTGAAAGTCAAAACTTAAAGTCAAAAGAATATGAGTTGCAAGCCATAAGAATGGATTTGACTAGTCATAAGAATTCCTTACAGCAAGTGATGAGTTCTCGTGCCTGGAGGGTTATTATGTTTTACTCCAAAATTAAAATAAATGGGTTTATCAAACCTCTGGCTTTAATAAAAAAAGGATGGGGTATTTTAATAACGTATGGCCCTAAAATATTTTGGCAACGCATGCTAAGGAAATTTAAAAAAGCGCCGCAATTCCCAGGAGAGATTTCTGCTTACGATAGATATATAGAAGCCACAACATTGCATGCTAAAGATTTGTATATAGACCAGTTATAAGTATTGTTATGCCGGTATATAATATTGAGGAGTCATTGCTTATTAAAGCCATTGAATCGGTACGAACCCAATTATATACACGCTGGGAACTGTGTATCTGCGATGATGCCTCAAGCCAGCCACATATAAAACCGCTTTTAGAAAAATATAATAAACTGGATAACCGTATCAAAGTTATTTATCGCCAAAAAAATGGAGGAATTGTAAAAGCTTCAAACGATGCTTTAAAGTTGGCTACAGGCGCTTATATAGGTTTACTGGATAATGACGATGAGCTAAGTAAAGACGCTTTATACGAAGTTATAAAAGCTTTGCAGGAAACAAAATATGACCTTATTTACAGCGACGAAGATAAAATGACGATGGAAGGAAAACGCTGCGAACCTTTCTTTAAGCCAGATTGGTCTCCAGATTTACTGCTTTCCATTAATTACATTTCTCATTTTGGAGTCTACCGTCGTAAAATTATGCAAGAACTTGGTGGCTTTAGAGACGGCTTTGATGGGAGTCAGGATTATGATTTAGTTTTACGTTTTACCGAAAAAACGCAAAATATTAAACATTTGCCAAAAGTTCTTTACCACTGGCGCAAAATACCGGGTTCAACCGCGGCTCAGTTTGATGCTAAGCCATATGCTTTTGAATCGGCCAAGAAAGCCCTACAAGATGCTATAAAACGTCGTAAAGTTGTCGGTAATGTTATTGATGGCCTATGGCAAGGTTCTTATCGTTTGAAGCGTCATCTGGTCTCTCAACCACTGGTAAGCATTATTATACCTTTCAAAGATAAAGTAGAGGTTACCAAGGTTTGTATCGAAAGTATTCTTAGTAAAACCAGCTATCCTCATTATGAAATAATTTTAGTTGATAACCGCAGCGAGCTTTTAGAAACGGCGAGTTACTTAAAAACCATTGCCGATAACGAACGTATAAAAATGCTTAGCTATGATGCACCATTTAACTATTCCGCCATTAATAATTTTGCCGCTCAACAAGCAAATGGAGAAATCTTAGTCCTCTTAAACAACGATACGGAGGTTATGACACCGGAGTGGATAGAAAATATGTTAGAACAGGCTCAGCGCCTTGAAGTTGGAGCGGTTGGAGCAAAACTATTATATCCCAATAATACGGTACAGCACGCGGGAGTAGTTATAGGCGTAGGAGGAATCGCGAATCATGCCTTCTGTCACCAATATAAAGAGGATCATGGTTATTTTGGCCAAATCGATCTTATCCGTAACTACAGCGCCGTTACAGCCGCCTGCATTATGATGCGTAAAGAGGTCTTTGCAGAAATGGGAGGATTAGATGAAGAAAATTTAGCCGTAGCCTTTAACGATGTCGATTTTTGCTTACGGTTACGAGAAAAAGGATACCTAATTGTCTATACCCCCTATGCTCAGCTCTACCATTATGAATCCTTAAGTCGCGG
>CAYMDR010000110.1:0-4439 GCA_964389195.1 uncultured Candidatus Peribacteria bacterium
TATTTTCAGCTCCCGTTTGCCCTACCTGTAAAACTTTAGCCTTATAAAAACCTTCAATACTTTTACGTAAAAGAGCTTTAGCATTAGCTTTTATATAAGCTACTCCCCTTTCTCTCATAAACACCTCTTCCGTTATCTCAAAATGGGGATTTTGCTTAAGGATACTTTTATACTGTTTTTGCCACAGTTTATAATTCTGCTTAAAAGTTGCTTGATCCTGATACGAACCTATAAACAAACGATTCAGATCAGAAGCTGCTATTTCCTTATTTTCCAAGGTAAATTCATCAATAGAGGTGGTCAAAGCTAGCTGTTCTTCAGCCGTTAAAAGATTTTCAGGATCGGTTGATGGATCCAACCACACGGCAATTTCTAAAGTTGTAAGTGTAGAAGTTTCCCCGGCACGATCCCTTGCTTCCGCTCTACTTCGCTGTTCATGTTCCTGCCTTTGCTGATGCCTTTTTGCCACAGCCTCGGGAGCCGGAGCCTGTTTTAAAAATTTCCTAAGATGCTCACGCGAAAAAGCGACCTCACCCGTTTGGTGCGGGGAATCAGTTTTGGGCATACCTTCATGAGAAACCGGTTTTGCAGCCATAATTAGAAATATTTAACCATATAAGTACCCTCCAATTGATAACCCAATTTACGATAATATTCCCGCACGCCTATACCGCTAATCACCGCTAATTTTTTATAGCCATTTTTCTTGCTCAGCATTTCCGCCTGCTGCATAAGTCCACGCCCCATCCCCACATGCTGTGAAGCCGCTTTCTCTTGAGTAGAAAGCTGTACTTGCTCACCATAAGTATGGATCTCACGCACCAAAGCGGCTCCTTCCAACTCCTTCATAAAATGCTTTGTACCCTTCAAACTATAGGAAGAAAAACGCAAGCGTAGCAACGCACAAAGCTTATCTTTTTTCATATCATCATACGTGATAAAAAACTCCTGTCCTTCCGATGCCTCCATCTCTTTAACCTTCAACGTTAAATCCTTAAAATCAACACTCTCGCCTTTAATCTCACGACAACGAATACAACGGCACTCAACTCCAAGCTCCTTCATCCGCGCTTGCACTAGCTGCCGCAGATTAGAAATTTTCGATCCACTCACAATCGTAGGCGCTGGAATATCTCTATACAAACGGGTAATACGCACATATTCCGGGACTAGCTGTTTCATCCGCACTAAAAGTTCAATCAAATCTTGATCGGTATAAGATTGATAACCTCCTTTTTTATGGATACCTTCCAACTGCGACCAAGGCACTACCATGCAAGGATAAATCTTCATCCAATCAGGCCGATACGCGGGATTTGCAAACAGTTCTTTAAAATCTTCATAGTCGATTTCGGGCGTACTGCCATAAAGGTTCGGCATCATATGGCAATTAATTTTGTAGGCTGCGTCCCGGATAAGTTGAATCGCACGTTTTGTTTCCGCAATACCATGGCCGCGTTTATTTAAAGCTAAAACTTTATCATTCAAACTCTGTACCCCAATCTCAATCTTGGTGCAGCCAAGACGACGCAATCTTTTTAGTTCGCTTTCGGTAATATGGTCAGGCCGCGTTTCAAACGAAAGACCGATACATCTATTTTGCGCCGTTTCATTAATTTTCTGCGCTTCTTCCAAAGAACGAGCCTTTTTTGCCGGATAGTTGAGAGCATTATAAATACTTCTGGTAAATTCGGTCTGATAACGATGGGGATAAAAAGAAAAAGTTCCTCCTGAAACAATCACATCAATTTTATCAGTATGGTGACCGGCTTTATCTAAACTTTTTAAGCGATTCAAGGTCTGCTTATAGCCATCAAAATCATTCAAGATTGCACGCATAATGGCAGGTTCGTTCGACAAATAACTCTTAGGCATGTACGGCTCTGTGGGACAAAAAATACATTTACCCGGGCAAGGGTAAGCTTTAGTAATAACCGTAATCGAGGCGATACCTGACTGTGAGCGTACTCCCCTTTTTCGTAACAATTTCCAAAACTGCCGGTCATCCGGTAACTCCCCTGTTCTAATAAGCGTTCGATAAGCTTCAATAAGCTCAACGTTAGAGAAAAATCCTCTTTTCATCTTAAGCGCCATTCTACTTTTGCGCTCATGCAAAACTTTAGGATCGCGTATCCCCTCTTTATAAAGAGTCGTCACAAATGTTTCAATCTCAGGAACCATAGAGAAAATCGAAAGGTAAGGATATAATGCTCAAGGTCTGCATTATACTTATAACCATGAGAGAAAAAAAAGCCCAAAATATCTTAGCCGCGGTACAAAGCACCTATAATCAGATTGCTGAAGAGTTTTCTAACACCCGTGTCCACCCCGGAAAAGAGTTTGAGCATTTTTTACCTTATCTTAAGCCAGGGGCAATCGTAGCCGATATTGGCTGCGGTAACGGCCGTTTAGTAAAATGGCTGCAACAAGTTACAAATGAGTGGACAAAACCGGCATATAAATACACCGGCATCGATAATAGCGCTGGCTTACTCGCTAAAGCCAAAGAGCTTTTTCCCAAAGAAAATTTTATGGAGGGCGATCAACTAAACTTACCCTTAGACACCAATTCCGTCGACATTATCTTTAATATACGGGCTTTTCACCACCTTCCATCACGCGCACTTCGCCTGAAAGCGCTTGCCGAAATGCGCCGGGTTTTAAAAAAAGATGGCATCATGGTCATTACCGTCTGGAATCTATGGCAAAAAAAGTACTGGAAAGCCTTATTTAAAGCCGGTTTACGCTATCTATTTACACTCGGCTCCTATGCTCCCAACGACACTTTCATCCCCTGGGGCGCAAAAGCCACCCGCTATTACCACGCCTTTATCCCAGGAGAACTCAATAAATTAGTCACCAATGCCGATTTTGAAATAATGGAGCTCTTCTCTGTGCAACAAAACGGCCAAAAAGTACCCTTCAACCAAAGCCACGACCTTGTTATCATCGCCAAAAATGCTAAAGAATATTAAGATTTTAGACATACCATTCGCCGCTTTAACCATGGAAGAAGCGCTACTTTTAATTTTGCAGCACATGGGAAATCCAGCATCACAACGGCCTTTTTTCATAGCAACACCAAATCCCGAAATGCTCTTAGAAGCACGAAAAAACATTGAATTTAAAAAGATCCTCCAACATACCGACTTAAATATTCCGGACGGTATAGGCATTATTTTAGCTTCCAGACTGCAAAAAACACCACTTCCCGCACGTGTAACCGGTACCGATATGATGGAAATGCTTTGCCGCAAAGCTCCGTTTGGCACAAAGATTTTCTTACTTGGAGCCGCCCCCGGCGTGGCAGAAAAAGTAAAAGAAGAACTAACTACACAATTTTGCCATATCCACATTGTAGGAACTTACAGCGGCTCCCCCGCCCCGGAAGAAGAAAAAGACATCCTGAAACTTATTCAGCAAAGTAAACCCGATATGCTTTTCGTAGCTTACGGTGCTCCAAAACAGGAAATGTGGTTACACCGCAATAAAGCACATTTAGGGGAGGTAAAAATTGTCATGGGCGTAGGCGGTGCTTTTGACTTTATCGCCAAAATCCGCAAACGCGCTCCCTTATGGATGCAAAAAATGGGCTTAGAATGGCTTTACCGGCTTATCCAAGAACCAAAACGTATCAAAAGAATCTACAACGCTACGGTTAAATTCACCTACGTTTTCATAACATCAAGATTCCAAAAATAGTTGGTGAAATTTATACCACGCAATAGAGCAAAACTATTTCCTTCCAAACCTTCGTTTCTTTTTATGAGTGGATCGAGGTTTTTCCTCAGGTTCATCGCCATCAACAGCATCTTTAAACTCTTCACCTTTTTTACGAAGCATATCTAAAAAAGGCGCAAAGCGAGAGGTTAAAAACTGTAAAGCCGAAAGTGGTTTTACTAAATATTCACTTATCTGGTCAGTCGTAACTGTAACTTGATCAGCAATTTTAGCCACACTTTCATTCATCTTTTCAGCCGCATCTTTTACGCTATCGGAAGCATCTGCCACATCTTTCAAAATACGGATAACATGCACCATCGCCAAACAAAGGAAGAAAATCAAAATCAAAAACCCCACCCCCAAAGCGAAATACATAAAAGTTTGCGCATCAACCATAATAAAAAAGTTAAGAAATAGGGTGTACTTGGTGCATGGTAATAAGTTTTTCCATAATCGCTGTTACCGCCTGAGCATTGGCTTGCCCCTTAGTTTCTTTCATAATTAAACCAACTAAATAAAAGAAAGCCTGCTTTTTACCGGCTTTGGCATCGATAATCGACTGTGGATTATCCGCCAATACTTTTTTACAAAGCTCTTCCAATGCTAAAACATCAGACATCATCGTAATCCCCTTTTCTTTTATCACCAGCTCTGGATCTTTACCATGGTCATACATCTCATCAAAGACCTCCCCTTTAGCCAGATTCATAGATAAC
>CAYMDR010000111.1:0-4355 GCA_964389195.1 uncultured Candidatus Peribacteria bacterium
ACGCTATCTACACTGAACCTGCGCAAACTTTAGGTCTCACGGCTACGATTACGATTGTTTTTGATGCCTCAGGTTTACCTATCAGCAAACAAAGGTATGAAATACTGTCCTACCTTTGGAATTTTGGCGATGGCGATAGCTCTACGGTTGCTCTTACCTCCCATACCTATACAGATAAAGGTAGTAACAATGGACGTTTTGATGTATCGGTTCAGGTAAGCAAAAAAGATAAACAAAATGGCAAAGAAAGCGTGGATACCTATACAACGATTGTTACTATTGCCAATGTGGAACTTAACGCATCTTTTACAGCAGATCCAGAAGTAGGTCCAGCACCGCTCAGTGTTACTTTTGATGCCAGTGAGTCCAGTGCTCCAGCCGGAGAGATCACCTCTTACGATTGGGATTTTGATAACAATAATAATTTTAATGATGCGAGTGGTGTCACCGCTGATTACGAATTTAAACAGGTTGGAACCTACACCGTTGGTTTACGTGTAACCGATAACACCGGCCAATTCAAAGTAACAACCAAGGAAATCACCGTATCTGGTGCAAACATTCCTAAGGCGGTTATTGATATTCCTACCAAGGATGGCAAATATTACACCAATGTTCAGTATAGTTTCCAGGCCGAAAAGTCCACGAGCCCTAATGGCAAAGTGGAAAAATACGAATGGGATTTTGGCGACGGTACACCAAAAGCTAATACTCGTACCGCTAACCATCTCTACAAAAATGCCGGTACCTTTGATGTTGCTTTAAAAGTAACCGATGAAGAAGGCGAGACAGGTGAAAGTGTCCAAAAGGTAAAAATTGAGCAAGCGGAGTCAGCCCCTTTAGCCGTTATTAAAACGGTTCCCGCACCGGCTGATGGCGATACTTTTATCACCGGTACCGTGCCCTTTGAAGTAGCTTTTGACGGCATCAAGAGTCAAGACAGCGATAACAACATTGTGGATTACAAATGGGATTTTGACGGCGATGGCCAAAATGATTCTGTAGGAAGTAACGTAAATTATGTTTATAAACAGGAAGGACTTTTTAATGCCACCTTAACGGTTGTAGATGCTGAAGGTAACGAATCCTCAGTCATCTTAGTAGTAAAAGTTGGATCTCAACCTTTAACCGCTCGTCTAAGTGCAACCCCCGTAGAAGGGGTAACTCCACTTACCGTTACGTTTGATGCCAGTGGATCCTCTTATCCTGATGGGCAAATTGTTAGTTACGAATGGGATTTTGGCGATGGGAGTGCCAAACGTATTGATGTTTCCAAGGTAACCTATAAATATACAAAAATTGGTACCTTTACGGCTAAAGTCACAGCCATAGCTTCTGATAGTACGCGTTCTACCGTTGAAACTCCGGTCAATGTACGCCCCGTTTCCTTAACAGCCTGTTTTGAAGCCAGCGCTGAACAAGGAGAGGCTCCTTTAACGGTGGACTTTGATCCACGTTGTTCCACGGGAACTATTTCTAAATATAGCTGGGACTTTGGAGATGGCGAAAATTCTAAGAGCCGTAAAGCAACACACACCTTTAACAGCCCGGGTAGCTACAAAGTTATTCTCGAAGTTGCTGATAATCAAAATGTAATAAATGTTTTTACTAAAAATATTCTTGTAACAGGATCCCTTTAAATTTTTCTATGTTGCACTCTAAAAGGCAGAAAAAAATACTGAAAATAGTGTGTTTGCTGGGTATCGCAGCAATTATCTTAGGCATCATAACACCTTTTTTAACCACGTTTATGAATTAAAAATAAAATAGGCATCACTAACAAAAACAAAAACAAACAATGGACGATTTTCAAGTCACTCCCGGGGGCAACGGGAATGAGGCGAATGAATCGAAACCACCTGTTCAGCAACCCAGTTCTGAACCCATTAACGAAGCATCGCAAAGCGAAAAAACTTCTAGTAGTGGCGTTCGGGAAGTGGATGCTGTTCCGTCGTTTCAGCCAACATCAGCTCCCGTACAACCAGCAGATCAAACTACCGTATCTTCTACCACCGAAGAGAACGGTAGTTTTGAGCTTGAAACCGTAAATTTAAAAAACCGTGGGCGTACCAAAATTATACTCATTCTTTTGGCGATTCTGATTATAGTTATAACCGGAATTATTCTCTTTTTAAACGAAAGCAATACATCAACTCAACCTACTAAAACACTTACCCAACTTGAGCCCACTATTAATGAAGCCGCCCCAGAAGCCCAACCTTGCCCTACGGGTTACTACGACGATCGTTCATCAAACCTTTCCCTGCTTTTACTCAGTGATGTTCTGAGTAGCAGCAATACGGTGGCTCCCAAGGTAAAAAGAAAAACCTCGTCGCCATCATCAACACCCATAACTCCCGTCAATGCTCCAGCAGAAATAAAAGATGGTTGTAAATTAATTCATACCGAAAATTTAGAACCCCAAGGTCAACAATGTGAACTTATCTCGTCGCTTCGTTCATACCCTGAAAAATACCGTCTTAATCCTGAAACGGAAAGGCTGGTGCGCAAATGGCAAGAAACCTGTAATCAACCGGTTTCAACACAAAAATGTCTTAAAAATCAAATTATTGATAGTTCAGGCCAATGTGTATGTAAAGCTAATTATTCCTATACCGAGGCTCAAAATGCCTGCGTCTATAATTGTGAACAGGTTCAGCAAGAGATTATGGAGCTACGGTCTAGCAATATCACTCAAAGTTCACCGGAAGCCGCAGGACAGTTAGCTCTTCTAGAAAATGAAGCCGAAGTAAATAGTTGTGTAATACCGGAAGTTAGTAATCAGGCCAAAAAATGTGAAAACTACCAAGCCGGGGCTAACGCTGCTTTGGCGGCGGGAAAATATGTTGAGTATTTTAATTTTAGCGAAAAATATATCGAACAAAACTGTTCCGGCAAAGGTACAGATATTTGTCTTAACCGTTTAGCTAAGGCCAATTTGTTAAACGGTATTTTTCCAAAAGTTAAAAATCAGTTTGAACTTGGTAAATTAAAACTGGAATACCGCAATCTAAAAGAAAGTTACTATAACGACGCTTCTTGTGACAATGTCAAAGAGCGTTGCGATGTTTTAGAGCCTTTATATGGCACAAAAAAACCGGGCTTAGCCACATCTAGTTCTACCAGTACAACTTCTTCCAAAGTCAGCTCCGGCAATTTACAATCCGCAACCTCTGACCTAGTTATTAATAGTTTGAGCCCAAAGTCCGTATTTAGAGACGATAAAGAATACTACGATAAATACTGTACCTGTGAAAAAGTACTCATCAAATATGCTGATGTCGACTTAGTGAATGTAAAAATTTCTCCAGAAGAGCAACAACAGTTGGAAACTTGTCTCGATATTAAGCTTATCCTTAATAAGTCCATTGAAAATCAGGAGAACCCGCAAAACGGGTTCACCACTTTTGACGAAAGTGGAAAAAGTATAGAGTAGTCTGGCTTTCAGACGAATCACCCTTAAAAGCTTGAGAGTGAATCGCCCGCTAAACGCCTTGTATGCTCACGATGCCGAGCATTTGCCCCTTGGTACTTAGCTTCTGGAGTCCAGACTCGTCTATACTCAATATATTCATTGCTTATCGCACTATGTCACAACCATTAGAGCCCAGACAAGGGGAAGACATATCCAATGCCGATATTTCCCCAGGCACGCCCCACCAACCTTCCCAAGTTGAAACTACGCCCGAAGCTGTCATTGCGCAGCCTGCTGCAGCAGTAGAAGTAGCTCAAGCTGTTAGCGCCACACTAAACCCAGGCACAGTTGAATCCACCGAAGTTGTCCGTGCCAGACGAGTATGTGTGGTAGGCGATTTACATGGAAACCTAGCCGCACTACACGAAAATTTACTAAGCCTAGGCCTTGTAAGGGTAAATGATGCTTCCGATCTGGAATGGATCGGCGGCAACGCGCACTTAGTATTACTGGGTGATATTTTGGCCGACCGCGATAATCAAAGTTTTGATATTATCGAAGCTATTGCTAAAATCCGCGGCGAAGCGGCACAAGTAGGCGGCCACATTACCGTCATCGCCGGCAATCATGACGATGTTGCAGCCACCTTTTTAATGGGCAATGAGCTCCATCCCTATGTCCCAGAGGGGGAAACACCGGATCCTAGATTTATTCCTTTTAGAAACCCTATAACCTACTGCATGCATCCTTCCAATAACAGTATCGGGCTAACAGAATTTAGGGGCTTCCTAGCTGATGATAAAAAAGCACAAGTAAAAATAGACCAAAAACTTTCATGGCTAAATTTAGCAAGATATCGTGCTGAGATTCTGGAAGAAATGAGAAAAGATCCCAAAGGACAAAAAATAGTCTCGTGCGATTTCCGCACTCACTTGAGGAC
>CAYMDR010000112.1:0-4272 GCA_964389195.1 uncultured Candidatus Peribacteria bacterium
TTATAACCATCAGAGTGAGGAATGGCTTCTACTTTCAAACCAACATTGGTTTGGAATTCCCGTTCAAGACGATCTTTAAGATGACGTGTTGTTACAAATTTTCCTTCTTTTCCGGCAAAAGGGGAGTTGTTTACCAAAAAGTTCATGGAAAGGGTCGGTTCATCTATTTCCAGGAGCGGCATGGCTTCGGGATTTTGAGGGTCGGTAATGGTTTCACCAATAGTGATGTCATCCATGCCGGCTACTGCTACGATATCTCCGCATACAGCCTCAGTAATTTCTACCTGTTTTACGCCTTCGTAACTAAAAAGTTTGCTAATTTTTCCCGGCTTAAGGCTGCCATCACGTTTACAAACAGTAATGGTGCTATTATTTTTGATAATACCGCGGGTAACACGTCCAATTGCTACTCGACCAATATAGTCATCGTAGGAGAGGTTTGTTACTTGCATCTGGAGTGGTTCAGTGTGGTTGTCTGGGTACGCCTGAACATGTTTAATGATAGTTTCAAAGAGAGGTGTAAGATCTTTGCCTTCATCTTCCATTTGAAGTTTAGCCATACCCTGACGGGCAATAGCGTAAATAATAGGAAAATCTAGCTGTTCACTGTTGGCTTCCAGTTTTACAAAAAGGTCAAAAACCATATCTACAACTTCGTGGGCACGTTGATCTTTACGGTCGATTTTGTTGATAATAACAATAGGACGTAAACCTAATTTTAAAGATTTATGAAGAACGAATTTGGTTTGTGGCATAGGGCCTTCTTTAGCATCTACCAAAAGAAGCACAGTATCGACCATTTTTAAAACACGTTCTACTTCTGAACTAAAATCGGCATGTCCAGGTGTATCTACGATATTAATTTTATAATCTTTATAATGGATTGATGAGTTTTTTGAGAGAATGGTAATGCCTCTTTCTTTTTCCAAAGGGTTGGAATCCATCACAAGTTCATCCACTTTTTCAAAAGCGGTAAAGGCGCCACCTTGGCGAAGTAAATGGTCGGTTAAGGTTGTTTTACCATGATCTACGTGCGCGATGATCGCGATGTTGATAATTTTTTGCATAAATAAGGGGATGGTGTCGCTTCGCGACGAGTTACTTATAAGGTGCACTTCGCTTTGACCCTTTA
Organism: uncultured Candidatus Peribacteria bacterium; assembly: GCA_964389195.1. Classification (GTDB taxonomy): domain Bacteria; phylum Patescibacteriota; class Gracilibacteria; order UBA1369; family UBA1369; genus CAYMDR01. Next base: position 1,133 of record CAYMDR010000112.1, read on the forward strand.
CAGGGTGGCTCTGGCCATTCGTGCGTGGCTGGGGGATTATAGGCAGTAAAAGCTGGAAAGTAAAGAGTTGTATCTTAGGAATAGGTCTTTAAAATCGCGGCTACATCTTTACTATTGCTGGTTTGCATGAGTTTTTGGCGCATTTCACTGGCATGGGGAAAGCCCCTGCAGTACCACGCTAAGTGTTTACGCATGGGTAAGAATAGACGTTCGGTGAAAATCTTTTCATAGACGTGGCAATGTTCTAAAGCGACAGCAAATTTTTCTTCTAGGGGGATTTGGGAGTGCTCTTTGTTTTGAAAAATCCAAGGGTTGCCAAAGGCTGCTCGGCCTATAAGAACTCCGTCAACGTTATACTGTTTTATTTTTATGGCTGCGTCTTGTAAATTTTTAATATCGCCGTTGCCTAGCAACGTGGTAGGGGTTTGATGAATAATAGCTGCGGCACGACCAATGGCATCCCAGTCAGCACTTCCACTATAAAGCTGCTTTAGCGTTCTACCGTGTAGGGAAATATTAACCGGGTTTGTTTCTAAGAGATGTTTTATCCATTCTTCGATGACGATACTGTTGTAGCCAATGCGTGTTTTTATGGAAACGGGTAATAGTTTTCGTTGAGGTGGTTGTGGCTGCATTTTTTGTACTTCCGCTAAGATGCTTTCAGGAAGGCCTACGTCATTTATATTTTTGCCGTCTGCCCATTCTATGGCGGCTTGCTGTACATTTCTAATAATTTCTTTGGCTAGTTCAGGGGTTTGAATAAGTGCTGCTCCAGCACCTTTACCGGCAATATTGCTGGCTGGGCAGCCCATGTTTATATCGATGCCGTCAAATCCCAGTGCAGCTACTACAAAAGTAGCTTTATAAAAAGCGGCAGGTGTACTTCCAAATATTTGAGCTACTACTGGACGTTCCGATTCATCATAGCTAAAAGCTTGCAATGTTCTGGTGGCTCCTGCGCAAATGCCTTCTACGGAAGTGAATTCGGTAATGATAACCTGAGGGTTACCATATTTTTTGACGATAAAACGAAAAGCGGCATCGGTGACACCATCCATGGGAGCTAAACCAATAACCGGATATTTTAACGCTCCCCAAAATCCTCGTTGCTTTAACGGTTTAGGCATTATAGATAGTTATTTTTTCTTTAAGGCCTGTTCTATTTCGGCAAGATTGGTTTTTTGTTTCATCATTTTTAGCTCCGCATCATCTTCTGCTGGCATGCCTAAATGGTCATGAATCTCATCAACGATATTGAGAATTTTGGTAATTTCTTCTTCGGCACGCACGTTAATGTGTAAATCAATCTCTTCACGTAAGTCATCAATGTCGGCTGCTCGATTTTGGCTCATTAAAACAATAATTGCCAAGATGATCGCTTCCAGCGATACCACCATGGTTAGGAAATTGAAAGGATAAGGATCAAAAGCCGTAATACCTGGAATTAGTCCTACGTTAATAATAATCCAGATGCCAAACCAAACCATATTTAAGAGTAAAAACTGGAGTGTACCAAAAGATGCGGTCAAGAAATCGGCAAATTTTTCACTCCATCTTCTTTCGGTATCTATTTTAGCTTTAAAACCTTTAATGCTTTCTTGTCTCTGCTCAAGTAGTTTTGCGTGGGTTTTTTTATCTATTCCCAAAGATTCACCTAACTTTTTTTTATGTTTTTCCAGGTTGTGATGGTGGGTAGTTTTAGACATGTTATTTTTTAGAGGGTTGCTTTTGGTAGTATAGAAAACCCATGAGTATTAGGCCAGTCATAATCATGAGTGATGATAAAAGTTGACCTTGGGTTAGGCCTCCCCATAGGTAGCCTATCTGTTTATCAGGTTCACGGAAAAATTCGGCGATGGTGCGGAAGACACCATAGAGAATTAAAAAGAGGCTAGAAATAAGTCCTTCTTTTTTGGTGTATTTGCTTACGGTTTGCAAGATAATAAAAAGCACCAGCCCTTCTAATAGGGATTCTAAAAGTTGTGAGGGGTAGCGGCAATTGGCGGGATCAGAAGGGAAGTAGAGGCAGTATTTTGTGGCAATACGTCCGTATAGTTCACTGTTGATAAAGTTTCCGAATCGGCCAAAAAATAAAGCGAGTGGTGCATAACTGGCAATAAGGTCGCCCACGTAAAGAAGGTGGTGTCGGTACTTCTTGCTGAACCATATTAAAGCGGTAGTGATGCCTAATAAACCTCCATGGAAAGACATGCCTCCTTCCCATACGGCCATAATTTTTAAGGGGTTTTCTGAGAAATAAGAAAAATTGTAAAAGAGGATATAGCCGATTCGTCCACCTAGAATCACACCTAAAATAAGAGCTAGCGCAAAGGTGTCTTTTTGAGTGGAAGGAATCGCTTGAGCTCTCTTGCTGTATTTTATATAAAGGTAGCCAAGCAGAAAAGATAGTGCGTACATAAAGCCGTACCAGTGCGCTTTAATTGGCCCAACTTCAAAGATGATAGGATTGAAATACCATGGAGTCATGCCGGTATGGTATCATAGGCTCAGATATTTTGTCATTTGCAAAGCTATGTCCCTTGTAGAGTCCTTAAAGTTACCCTTGGGAAGCCCGATTTTGCCTTTTAGTTTGTGTGGATTAGATGGCAAGATGGTTGATGTGGCTGGTTTTAGAGAGGCTAAGGTTTTGGTGGTGGTTTTTATGTGTAACCATTGTCCTTATGTGCAGGCGGTATGGCCGCGCTTGGTAGCTTTGCAAGAGCAGTATAAAGGGAAAGGGGTACAGTTTGTTGGTATAAATCCTAATTTACATCCTGCTTATCCCGAAGAAACTTTGGAAAAGATGCAGGAGTATGCTCAACGTTTTGGAATGAATTTTCCTTATTTACAAGATGTATCGCAAGAGGTGGCGCGAGCTTATAAAGCCCAATGCACTCCCGATATCTATGTTTATAATGATCAGCGTACGTTAGCGTACCATGGGCGTATTGATGATAATTGGAAAGAGGAAGCCAAGGTTCAAAAACATGAACTTGCAGAGGCTTTAGACTGTTTATTGCAAGGGGAGCAGCCCGGCTTAGATCAACATCCATCGATGGGGTGCTCTATTAAATGGCTTTGAAGCAATTTGAAGCAAAATAATTTGAATTAATAACATATTTTTTAACCTCGCCTAAGCA
>CAYMDR010000113.1:0-3797 GCA_964389195.1 uncultured Candidatus Peribacteria bacterium
CACCTGCTGCTTCGATAGCTTTCTTCATCTTGTCAGCCTCTTCACGTGGGCAGTTAGATTTGATCTCTTTTGGAGCGCCATCAACGATATCTTTGGATTCTTTAAGACCTAAACCTGTAGCCTCACGAACAGCTTTGATAACATCGATTTTCTTAGGACCAGCGTCAACCAAAGTAATAGTTACGGTAGCTGATTGTTCTTCAGCAGCAGCAGCCCCAGCTGGAGCGGCACCCGCAGCCATCATAACAGGAGCAGCGGCACTAACGCCGAATTTTTCTTCCATTGCCTTTACCAGGTTAGCGAGATCGAGAACGGAAAGCTTCTCAACCATATCGAGAATATTTTGAGCATCCTTGCTTAATTGTACGTCTGACATGTGAATTAGGTTATGAAATATATAAAGTTATAGGTGTAAAATAAATTAACTCGCGCTTCCTTCCTTTTTATCGCGAACGGCTGCCATCGTGTATACAAATTTACGAAGTACTCCAGATAATGCAGAGTGAAAGCCAACAATTGGTGATTTCATTGATCCAACCAGTTTTGCCAAAAGTTCCTCTCTTGATGGAAGTAAAGCTAAAGCTTTCGCTTCCGCCTTGCCAATATAACGGCCATCTACCAGTCCTCCCAAAACCTCAAATTTTGCTTCAAGATCCTTAGTAAACTCATGCATAAGTTTTGCCGGAAGAATGGTATCTTCATAGCTAAATACAGCGCCTACTGGCCCCTTCATTAACTCAGCAGGAACTTCTGGTAAGTTATTGTTTTTCAAAGAAATACGATAGAGTGTCTTTTTTGCCACTACATAATCGATATTAGCACCCAATAATTTCTTGCGGAGATTAACAGACTTTTTTACAGTTAAGCCGGTAAAGTTTCCAAAATAAACAGCCTTCGCCTTAGCGAATTTAGCATCTAATTGCTGCAGAACTTCTGCTTTCTTTGCTTTAGTAACAGCCATAGAAATAAAATTAAAAAAAATCTCAACTTGGTGTCATAGAACAGTTGAGAACAAACGAAGCTTTGGCTTCTATTTCACTACCTTTAGATCCGCAAGTGCAAACCTTTTTTAGTAGGCGCAAAGCCGTGCTCTGCGTGGTCTCGGCGGGCTTTACCATCCTCTTTAATCCAAACAACACTGCTTAGTTAGAAAGATGTACCTGCTGTCTATGACGGGCACATACTATAAGGGGCTCAATTGAAAGTCAAACTATTTTTGTCTTATCTTCTTTTTCCGTAGAGAAAAAAGAGCCAAAGCCAACAAACCAACACCACTGCCCAAAAGTCCCATATACCAGTACCTAGGGCGATATAAAAGTGTGATAGTTTTGGTATCGCGTAAAATATTATACGACTGTACTAATTGGTCATCGCTAAAACTGGCATACTGAAAAACACCATCATCTTGGCGAATTTCCCATCCTTCCATCGCTATTTGGTTTACCGTGAGTACTGCATTTTCTTGCAGACTTATCCGTAAATGAATCTCACCAGGTTTAAAATCGATGTGCTCAATCTTATTTTTAGGATTATCAAAGTAAATAAATGGTTTCGGTTGTGGATTGCGCCAAATCTCAAAATCTGAAGATTGCATGGCCTTAGTAAGAGGGTATATTTTCTCCCAACCTTTTTGACGTAAAAAATTCTGGATATATGGTTTGAGAGGAAGTTTTTTTGCTTTCAAAAATGGTTCGCTGGGAAAAATATAATAGTTTATACCAATATGTTCAAAAACATCATAATAGTCCATGAAGTAGTTTGGATTTTCAAAAGAGCCCCCCGCTGCCACCGGTAGAAACTTATAAAAACGTTTTAACGTTAGAGGGTTATAGCCAATAATATTAGGCATAAAACTCAAGATATGGCGGTTAGGATAAAGAAAAAAACTGCTACTTAAAAAGTAGTGTGGGGGAGTAGTGAGCGAAAATTTTACACCATCGATTTGCTCCAGAATAGTTTTTAGTTCAGGTAGATATTCCTTCTGTGCGCCAGCAATTTCGTGCCTTTGCAAAAACAAGCTAGGCGTTATCAAGGCATTGATAATAAGTAAGAGAGCCGCTGTTGTACCAAGTAGTTTTTGTTTAGAAAAAATACTCAAAAAAGCTGCCAAAGCCAAAAAGCTTCCAAAATGCGCCAGTACAATATAGCGGGCGGGAACCCGCATTAAAGAGAAAAGGGGGAGGTGGTAAAGTATTCGTGAAAGCCACGGCAGCGTGCCACCCAAACTCAGCAGAACGCCCAATACAAAAAGGATCAATCCAGTAATAAATATTTTTTTAGATATCTTAGCCATTTTTCCATAAAATAAACCACTCATTATTAGCAAAACCATAGCAACCGTGCCGCTATAAATATAAAGGTCAAAAGCGCTCTCTCTTTTTTCCAATAAAGGGTTCAAAAGATTAAATAACTGATCAAACCTCAAGCTTCCTTCAATAAACTGTTCATAAGTAAGATGATCCCTGACCGATTGTAGTTTAAGATACAAAAAAGGAATAATCTGAACGGACGCAATTAAAAATCCCATACCAAAGGCCATGAGAAGGTCCTTCCATTTGCCTAAAGCATTTATTACGGCAAAAACCGTAATAATAATAAGTCCATACAGGAGCGCAATAGGATGTCCGGCAAAAATCATCAAACTTATAACCACAGCAAGTGTAGGCACCGCTATTTTTTCTTTAAGCATAAAATGCAAAACCCAAGGCACAAAAACAATCGTTTCCAGAAAATTTAAATAAACAATACGGGTTAAAAAAGTTCCGGTTAAACAAAGGGTTAAGGCCAGTGCCAGGGCTATAAAATTAGACTTCGTAATTTTTTTTGCCAATAAGAAAGCTCCTATTCCACCAAAAATAATATGTAAAAGCACAGCAATATTATGAGCGTAAAGTACTGGGAAAAAGCCAAATATTATTAAATCAGGAAGATAGAAAGTACCGGCTTGCATATCGGCCAAAAATGGAAAGCCCATAAAAGAAAAAGGGTTCCATAGGGGCAAAATGCCATTTTTAAAATATTCAACCAAGAGAAATTTATTCGGAATGGTCTGGGCAACAGGGTCGCCAAAGTCACCCAAGAAACCACCATGTATAAAAAAAGGTGCGTATCCTGCTAAGATCAGCACAGTTAGTAAGATGAGCCATTTCTTCAGACTTCCTCGGGTAAATAACGACCACTCCATAAATTTATTTTGATTAGAAAAAGATCCTTAAGCGTTATGAGAGCATCTTTAATTGGTCTAAAACGGCTTTCAGTAGAGTTAAACCAGTCTACTGGAACCTCCACAATTTTATAGCCCAGGACATTAGCAATCACCAGTATCTCCATATCAAAACCAAAACGCTTTACCTTTTGCAAAGAAAAAACTTTTTGAGCAACAGCATGTTCAAAAAGTTTAAAACCACATTGAGTATCTTTAATACCATCGATCAAAAACAGTGAAATTAAAAAATTGCCAACTCTCCCAATAAAAATCCGCATTTTAGGCTGCTTAATCTGTACACGACTATTATCTAAATAGCGGGAAGCAATGGCAATCTGCGCCTGTTCCTGAGTCATCTTGGCAAATAGTTTATCAAACTCCTCAATAGGTGTGGAATTATCCGCATCTGTAAAAAGAATATATTTCCCACGGCTCATTTCGATGCCTTCACGAATAGCATTACCTTTGCCGTGATTGATTTTGCAGGATTTTATTACGAGTTGCGGGATCTGTTTTTGCATGCTTTCTAAAAGGGTAGCGGTTCCATCTGTACTGCCATCATCCACCACGATAATTTCCGCTGACATTTTTT
>CAYMDR010000113.1:3807-4255 GCA_964389195.1 uncultured Candidatus Peribacteria bacterium
AATTATAAAAAACTTCTGGAGTGCTTTCGTAAACATTATAAGCTGGAATCACAATAGAAAGTTCAAAAGTAAAATGTTCTAAAATAGTTAGTTTTTTCTCCTTCACTCTAAAGGTCCATATTTTATTACCCAAAAAATTCCAAGTCAGCACAAGCAGTGATGTCATTGCTTTAGCCAGGATGTACCATATCTTTAAAAGATGAGTAAGTAGATACATACTCATAAGCGTCAAACCAAGACCCATGGTTGATACCAGTAAAAACTTGATAAATAGTTTGCGATAATTAAGCGACTTATTGTGGAAAGTCCAAACTTTATTGAGAATAAAATTATTGACTTTATAGAACACAAATCTTCATTTAAAAATAGTGAAGAAACATTTTATATAAAAGCCCCTGTTGGAATTGTCAATAAACTATTATCATCAGAATTAATAAAAGATTTTGAG